>NZ_PSQF01000049.1:0-23202 GCF_003324125.1 Subdoligranulum sp. APC924/74
GTATTATCTGCGCTTTTGGCTTGGCATCTGCCGCACCTCGCTCGCCGTATCGGCACTTAGAATTATGCGGTATTGCCCTAACCCCTATGGTGTGTTATCCGCGGGTGCCCTCAACGCTGGAATCGGTGCTCCAGCCCTGCAGGTCAGTGGGGTTGATGGAGCCGTTCCAGCGGCCATCGTTCTGGGCGTCGTTCCATTCGTTCCAGGCTGCCTCGCTGCGGATAGCTGTACCGCTGCGGAATGCTGCATCCCACGGGTTGGCGGAATCCGGGTCGGTGGGGTCCCAGCCGCGCTTGCTCTCGTCCGCCGGGTCGGTGTAAATGGTGCCGGGCTTTCCCATGGGGCCGGGGTCATCGGCGTTATCATAGATCACCACGCGGGTGCCGATGGGGCAGTTATCATAGATCCACTTTACATCACAGACCAACAGCCGGATACAGCCCAGGCTGGCCTGGGTGCCCAGCTGGTTGAACTGGTCGTACTCGATATCGTCCTTGTGCTGGCTGTAATACGGCACAGTGTGGAACAGATAGGAATCCCAGATGCGGGTAGCGTACTGGCCATAGCTCGGCCCGGCCAGCAGCCGCCAGTCATAATTGACCGGCGTTGCAAAGAATCCCAGCGGGGTATCCGCGCCGCCGGAGCACACCATGGCCATATACGGCTTGGTGTAGTTACCCTCATCGTCCAGCGCCAGTACCGTCACGGTAGAAGCCGCGCGGTTGACCGCGATCATATAGGGGCAGCCATCTTTGGCACTGTATTTCAGCCCCTCGCTCTGGTAAAATTCATCGGCAGCCAGCTGTTCCATCAAGGCTTTGCCGCGCTCATCCCAAAGCGCTGGGTCCACCACCTGCGGGGCATCCTTGGTGCAGTTTGCGGACGCCGTTGCGGTGGCATCGGCAATGCGCTGTTCTTCCTCGGTCATGGTGGGCTGTTCCTGCTGGCTGTCGCCATCCGTGGTACTGTCTGCACCGTCGGGCGCGGCGGAGCTGGAATCCCCCTGGCTCTGGTTGGGCTTGTTGGTAATGGTGCCATCGGTTTTTACCAGCAAAAAGCAGCCTGCGCACACCAAAATAAACACGGCAATGCAGAAAATCAAGGTGATCAGGGCATGCACGCGGCGGTTCTGTTTGCGTGAAACAGCGCGGCGGCGCTGCATATTGCTGCTCCTGGCAGCGGGTGCAGGGCGGCGCTTGGGTCCCTGCGCCGGACGTTTTTGTTGCGGCATTGTGCAGACCTCCCGTTTATGGTGTCAAAATCGTATGTTTCGGGCTTTGCTTCCCACTGCAGGCGGGCGCGGCCCGAACGGAATTCATTTCCCGTATTCTTCCGCCACAAATTTTTCCAGTGCGGCAAAGCTGCGGCGGACCTTCTCGGTATCAATGCAGTACGCCATGCGGAAGTAGCCGGGGCAGCCAAAGCTGTCGCCGGGAACCAACGCCAGGTCATACTTCATGGCCTTTTTGCAGAACGCATTGGCGTTCTCCTCCAGCGCTTTGGGGAAGATATAGAAGGTGCCGGAGGGTTTAACCACGGTAAAGCCCAGCTTTTTCAGCTCGGCGTAAATCAGCTCCATGTTGGTTTCGTACACGCCCAAGTCGCTGGTTTCGTCCAGACATTCGGCCACGGCCAGCTGGATCAGTGATGCCGGGCAGTTGTGGCCGGTTCCGCGGCTGATCTGGCCGCACATGGGCACAATATACTCGGCGTCCTCGCAGCGCGGGTTCGCAGCCACATAGCCGATGCGCTCGCCCGGCAGGCTCAGGCTCTTGCTGAACGAATAGCAGGTCAACGTATCATCATAGAACTTGGCGGCGTACTGGATGGGCTGCCCGCCGAACATGATTTCGCGGTACGGCTCATCCGAGATCAAAAAGATTCGGTGCCCATACTTGGCGCTGGCGGCGCGCAGGCGGTCGGCCAGGCCGGTCAGCGTCTCGGCGCTGTAGGCTGCGCCGGAGGGATTGTTGGGGGTGTTGATCAGCACGGCGGCGGTGTTCTCATCCAGCATCGCGTCAAATGCGTCAAAGTCAATCTGGAAATCCTTCGTGCGGGGCGGAACGACCTTCAGATTCAGGCCCGCGCCCTCCACATACGGCTTGTATTCCGGGAAGAACGGCGCAAAGGTGATAATATCCTGCCCCGGCACCGCCACGCAGCGCATGGCGTGGGCCAGCGCACCGGCAGCACCCGTTGCCATAAAGATATGCTCCATACCGTAGTCCATGCCAAAGCGGCGGTTCAGGCTTTCGGCCACCGCCTTGCGCACGGCGGGGATGGTCAGCGTGGGGCTGTAGCCATGCAGCGTCACCGGCTCCTTGGTCTGCAGCAGATCGATGCAGGTTTTGGTAAAGTGCTCCGGGCAGGGCACCGAAGGGTTGCCCAGCGAATAATCAAACACATTTTCATAGCCGATCTCGGTCCCGCGAGCCGTGCTCCACTCGGAGATTTGGCGAATAACGGACTTGCCGCTAAGCATATCTTTATAGCGCTGCGCAATCATTTCACAGTTCCTCCCACCGCCATTTTGCAGTTATTTCATGATAACGTCATACAGTTCATCGCTGTTTTCTGCCAGGTATTCCGCCCCGGCCGCATTCAGTTCCTCCCGCGTGCGGAATCCCCACACCGCCCCGCAGCAGGGCAGGTTCGCATTGTGGGCGGTTTCCACATCCACGTTGCTGTCCCCCACATACAGGGTGCTGGCCGGGTCGGCATGCAGGGCCTGCAGCAGGGCGTTCGTGCCCTCGGCGGCGGGCTTGGGGGCCACGCCGGTCATCTGGCCGCGCACGATCGTAAAATACTGCGTGCCGAAATAATCCTTGACGACCTCTTTTGCCAGCGCATCCGCCTTGTTGGAAAACACCGCCAGCTGCACGCCGTTCGCTTTCAGCTTTGCCAGCATTTCGGGGATGCCGGGGTACGGTGCGGTGGTGTCCCGCAGGTGCTGGCCATAATCCCGCTTAAAATCCGCCAGGGCCGCTTCCAGCACCGCCGGGGTGCGCTGGTCTGCCGGGGCCAGGCGCTCCACCAGTTTCGGGATACCATTGCCCACGAAATAGCGGTACGCCTGGCGCTCATGGGTGGGCCAGCCATATTTCCGGCACAGCCGGTTGCCGGCATCCGCCAGGTCAGTCAGGGTGTTCAGCAGCGTACCATCCAGGTCAAACACTACAGTTTTATACATTTTGTAATATCCTCTATTCTCTATACACATTCTAACTTTTCCAACTGATACGGCAAAAGCCACACTTCTATTATAGGAGCATTTTGCCAAAACGGCAACCGCTTTTGCCTGTTGTTTTGGAGCAAAAGTGTAAATTATACAGCGGCAGGGTGCAATATCACGTAAAGTGTGCTACTATATATTTGTATTGCTGGTCGGGAGTGATCCCGCCAAGGGGAGGAAAAAAGATGGACCTGTTTCTTTCAATTCTGAAATCCGTCATTTACGGTGTGATTGAAGGCATCACCGAATGGCTGCCGATTTCCAGCACCGGGCATATGATCCTTGCCGAGCAGGTGCTGAAGTTTGGCTATACGGAAGATTTTATGGAAATGTTCCGCGTTGTCATCCAGCTGGGTGCTATCCTGGCTGTTGTGGTGCTGTATTTCCACAAGCTGTGGCCGTTCTGCAAGGATAATGGCCGCGATACCGGCTTTGCCGCCCACCTGCGCTGGCCCGTGGTCCGGCTGTGGTTCAAAATTATTGCAGCCTGCGTGCCCGCCGCCGTGCTGGGCATTCTGCTGGACGACTGGATGGACGCCCACCTGTATAACAGCGTGGTGGTTGCCCTGATGCTGATTGTGTACGGCGTTGCCTTTATCCTGATCGAGCGCCGCCCGCGGGTGCCCACCACCACCAAGCTTTCCCGCATTACTTACCCGCAGGCGTTCAAGGTTGGCTGCTGGCAGGTGCTCTCCCTGATTCCCGGCACCTCCCGCAGCGGCTCCACCATTCTGGGCGGCATGCTGTGCGGCATGTCCCGCCCGGCTGCCAGCCAGTTCACCTTCTTCCTTGCCATCCCGGTCATGGCCGGTGCCAGTTTGCTCAAGCTGGTCAAGTTCTTTGGCAAGGGCAACAGCTTCACGCTGGATCAGACCGTTGTGCTGATCGTTGGCTGTGCGGTTGCCTTTATCGTTTCCATCATCGCCATCCGCTTCCTGATGGATTACGTCAAGCGCCACACCTTCACCGCGTTCGGCGTTTACCGCATCGCGCTCGGCATTGTTGTTCTGGTGATCTGGGGCGTACAGACCTTTGTGCTGAAAGCGCCCGCCGCCGTGTAACGGCCCAGAGTGTATCTGAAATCGAAAATCTCCCCGCTGCATTTTGTGCATCAGCACATTGCAGCGGGGAGATTTTTTCTTGCCATTTTTGTTTCTAAGGCAATACCGCATAATTCTAAGTGCCGATACGGCAAGCGAGGTGCGGCAGATGCCAAGCCAAAAGCGCAGATAATACTGGATGTCTTATCGAGCATTTTGGCAACGCAGATGCCGTGCCGCAGCTGCCGGAGCGGTGCTTAAGCCGCAAGGCGGGAATTGTGCGGTGTTGCCCTAAATCAGAGGAATCCTGGCTGACGTCTGCTTATCAGCTTCTTACTTTTCCACCTGGAACAAATTCTGCTGACTGGTTGCTTTGGCACCGATGTTGTTATACTCCAAATAGAAGTACCCATGCACCCAGGCATCCAGCTCTGCATTCTCGCCGTAGGTGTGGGTCACGCCGTCCGCGTCCATATAGTCATTGGCGGCTGTCACCACCGGGGCCACCTGCTTGAGTGCCAGCAGGTACTGGTAATACGGGGTCAGCGGCAGCCCGGCATTTTCCACCAGGGTGGGTGCCAGCATGCACATATCCATGCGGTTGTACTCGTCGGTGGCGCTGGTCTGGCCTGCGTTTTCCAGCGGGTAGTTTGCCCAGATCAGGTAGGGCGTGCTGCGCTCCAAAATCTGCAAATTGTTCTCATCGGTAAAGGTATGGTCGGCCACATGATCCACAAAGCTGGGGGCGTGGTCGCCTGCCATGGCAACAATCACCTTGCGGCCGGTCTTTTCGTACTGCTCGGTCAGGTATTCGGTCAGTTCGCCAAAGGCACGGTCGGTCATATAGATGTTGCTCAGGTATTCATCCATGATGGAATCATACTCGCCGTAATCGGTTGCGGCATGCACGATATCCTCCTCCGGGGGGTTCATATCGTAATCGCCGTGGCTTTGGATGGAAACCAGGAACACAAACCGCGGCTGGTCCTCCGGCATTGCTTCATACAAACCTTCCAGGTCGCGGTAGGTGGCGCTGTCGGTCTGGTAGGGGCGGCTGCCATAGGTTTCCTTGGTCGGAAAATCATCCTGGAAGTGGGTCTCGTCAAAGCCCAGCGTCAGCCAGGCAGAATCGCGGCGGTAGTTGGAGTTGGTATAGGGGTGGGCTGCCAGCGTGGCATACCCCAGATCTTTCAGGTTGCTGACCAGGCTGTTTGCCTTGTGCAGGTTCAACCAGTTGAACGGTGTGATGGAGGGCATCAGCATCAGCGAGTTGGAGGAAAGCATCTCGTACTCGCTGGAGTTGGTGCCGCCGCCCACATGCGGGCTGATGGTGTGGCCGTAAATGGAGTTGGGCAGGTTTTTGGTCACCTGCATGATCTCCTGGTCAGCCTGCAGGTCCGTTACCAGGTCAAAGTCATAAAAGCTTTCGGACAGGATCAGGAACACATCGGGGTAGTCCTGCTCGTTTGCCGTTTCGGGGCTGGCCTGATAGTCCTGCGCCATTGCAGCGGCCTCGGTGGCGGCGTCCTCGCTGTAGCCGTCCGGCTGCAGGATGGGGTCCACCATCAGGCTGGCGGCTTCAAGGCTACCCGCCAGGTAGCCGTACTTATAATAGGTTTCCTGCCAGGCCCAGCCGTAAGTGGTGGCGGGCTTGATGGGGTTGGGGCTGAAATACCCCAGATACAGCACCGCAAAAATGCCGCAGGCGCAGGCCAGCGCATGGGCGCCGCGCTGTTTCCAGCTGCGCTTATGCTTGCCAGCCAGTTTGACCTGCACAACGGCAGCCACCAGCACCGGGATGTACAGCAGCGCAATGGTAATAACTGTCTGGGTAATGTGCAGGGTATAACTGCCCATCACCTCTGCCGCGGTGCCCAGGTTCAGGATGTCCTGCGGCATCAGGGCGGAACCATGCAGGTCCCGCGTGTAATAGTTGACCAGCGCCAGCACGGTAAAAATCAGGCCGGAAACGCCGGTTGCAATGCCCCAGCTGCCGCACAGGGCAAACACCACCAGCGTCAGGCAGAACGCCGTCAGCGCATTGAGCGGTGCGTATACCGGCCACTGCCCCGCCATGTAGTTGGCAGTTACGCCGTCAGAAATTTCTAACTGGTAGCGCGCCACAAAGGCCGCTGCCACAGCCAGCGCAAATGGCAGCACCGTGCCAAGCCAGAAGCGCTTGCTTTTTAATGTTTTTTTGATGTTTTGCATGGGTATCCAGTTCCTTCGCTTTGTTTGTTCGTTAAGTTGCGGTCAACATTCCGCGTCAACACACCGAATGTCCGGTATGCCCGCAAAAGGGCATATTAGGTTAGTATATCATATTTTATGCCAGTTGTGAATCACCGTTTTTCGGCCAAATGCTGCCACTTGTTCCAAATCCGGCCCGCCCGCGCAGATTTTGCATTTACCAACCTACGCTTTCATGTTATAATATTAGTTAATCATCATTTTACCCCATAGACGGAGGCTATTCTATGAAAATTCCTGCAAAAGGTTTTACTCACGGCGGCAAGTTCCATGCAGACGATGTGTTTGCCACAGCGCTGCTGATGATTGTGCGGCCGGATATCAAAGTAACCCGCGGTTTTGTTGTGCCGGATGGTTTTGACGGCATTGTGTACGATGTGGGCTGCGGTATGTTTGACCACCACCAGGAACCGCGCGAAAGCCGCCCCAACGGCGTGCCCTATGCGGCCTTTGGCCTGCTGTGGCGCGTGTTGGGTGCCCAGCTGGTGGGTGCCCACCAGGCCCGCCTGCTGGATGAAAATTTTGTTCAGCCCCTGGACTTGAACGATAACACCGGCGAACAGAACTCCCTGGCCGATGCCATCGGCAGCTTTAACCCCGTGTGGGATTCCGGCGAAGATTCCGATGCCTGCTTCTGGCGCGCCGTGCCCTTTGCCAAGCAGGTGCTGGAAAACGAGATTGCCGCAGCCAACGCCGTGAACCGCGCGGACGAGACCGTCCAGAACGCCTACAAGAACTCCAGGGACGGCATTGTGGTCCTGCCGGACTACATGCCCTGGAAAAACGGCCTGTACAAAACCGATGCCCTGTTTGTTGTCTACCCCAGCCAGCGCGGCGGCTACAGCGCCCAGTGCGTGACCGATTACAAGACCCGCCGCAGCAAGGTGCCGTTCCCGCCCGCATGGGGCGGCCAGCCGGAGGAGATCCTGCGCGAAAAGAGCGGCCTGGCTCTCAAGTTCTGCCACCCCAGCCGTTTCCTTGTCACCGCGGAAACCAAAGAGGATGCCATTGAGGCATGCCGCCGTGCCCTGCGCGCCGCCGGAAGGCCGGTGAGCGCACAGTGAGCGCCGAAACTCTAGAGCAGTTTGGTCCCCGCCCCAGCACCGCGGCGGACTGCCAGCCAGACCCGGCTTCCGCCTGGGTCTACATGGTGCGCTGCGCGGATGGCAGCCTGTATTCCGGCTGGACCAATGACCTTGCCCGCCGCCTGCGCGCCCACAAGGGCGGCAAGGCCGGTGCCAAGTATACCCACGCCAAAGGTGCCGTTAAGCTGACCTATGCCGAGCGCTGCACCGATAAAAGTGCCGCCCTGAAGCGGGAAGCCGCCCTGAAAAAGCTGCCAAAACCCGAAAAGGAAGCCCTTGCCGCCCAGTGGACCGCTGAAAACACCATCACCCTGCGGGATGCCGCGCCGGAGGACGCCGCCGCCGTGGCGGAGCTGTACAACTGGTATGTCACCCACTCCACGGCCACTTTCCAGTATGACCTGTGTACCGAGGAATTCCAGCGCGAAAATATCGCCTATGTGCAGCAGCGCGCGCCGTTCCTGGTTGCCGTCAATGCAGTGGGCAAGCTGTGCGGCTTTGCCTGCGCCCATCCCTGGCACAGCCGCACAGCTTATGCGTGGGATGTGGAGCTGACCGTTTACTGCGCCCACGACTGTGTGGGCCAGGGGGTTGGCGGGCGGCTGTACAAAGCCCTGCTGGACGGCGTGCGCCAGCGCGGCTACTGCAACGCCGTTGCCCTTGTGACCGGCCAGAACAAAGAGAGCTGCGCGTTCCATAAGGCGCTCGGCTTCAAAAAAATCGGCGTGGAACCCCGCACTGGGTACAAGTTCGGCCAATGGCTGGACCTTGCCTATTGGTGGATGGACCTGCGCCCCGGCCAGGAGCCTCCGGAGCCGGTGCGCCTGGGGCGATAAAACTGCATAACACAAAATTAAGCGGGGCACTGCTGATTGGCAGCGCCCCGCTTTTGTTATAAAGGCAATACCGCATAATTCTAAGTGCCGATACGGCGAGCGAGGTGCGGCAGATGCCAAGCCAAAAGCGCAGATAATACTGGATGCTGCAAAGGTGAGCGCCGCCAGTGGCGGAAACAGCGAACCGAAGCAGGGGCAGCGGTCGCAGAGTGCGAGGGGCTTTTGCCCCCGAAGCACGATGCGGGTACCGCAACCCGACATTATCGAGTATTTTGGCAACGCAGATGCCGTGCCGCAGCCGCCGGAGCGGTGCTTGAGCCGTTAGGCGGGAATTGTGCGGTATTGCCTAAAGATTTGTAGGGCGCGATGCCCTCATCGCGCCGCGGAGAAACGTAAATCCATCCACCGCAAACCTGTAAACGATCTGTAGAGGACGATGCCTGCATCGTCCCGCATACTGAGCTGCAACCATGGTATCCTGTCATCAACATCCTATCTCCCCGCCGCGCGTTTTTGTTTTCCACAAGAAGCCCCTCTGTTTGTGGAAAACCGTTCAGATTCTTTTCAGGCAATACCGCATAATTCTAAGTGCCGATACGGCGAGCGAGGTGCGGCAGCTGCTAAGCCAAAAGCGCAGATAATACTGGATGCTGCAAAGGTGAGCGCCGCCAGTGGCGGAAACAGCGAACCGAAGCAGGGGCAGCGGTCGCAGAGTGCGAGGGGCTTTTGCCCCCGAAGCACGATGCGGGTACCGCAACCCGACATTATCGAGCATTTTGGCAGCGCAGATGCCGTGCCGTAGCCGCCGGAGCGGTGCTTGAGCCGTTAGGCGGGAATTGTGCGGTGTTGCCTTCACTTTTTCCCTGTCGTTACGCGGTCTGCATTCCTGTTTTTGCCCACAAACTGCCCTTGTTCACGCAAAGTTTACCGGAATTTCCAGCTATTTCATGCCTTGTTCATCCGCAGTTCATTTTTATTCTTCATGATAGAATCTATCGGGGGCCCCTATTACCGCCCCCAACTGGAGGAATTGTTATGCACGAAACCCAACAGCCGCGCGACCCCAAAAAGACGACCGGCATTGTATATGCCGTGATCCTTGTGGTGTTGCTGCTGCTCAATTTCTGGGCCTTCCCCGCCATGATGAAAGGCCAGGTCAAACAGGTCGATTACGGCACCTTCCTGAACATGCTCGAAGGCGGCGAACTGAGCACCGTTGAAATTCAGGATCAGCAGATCTATTTTGTGGACAAAAACGATACCACCTACTGCACCAACTCCATTGCGCAGGACCTGCAGCTGGTCAACCGGTTGGAAAGCGCCGGCGTTTCCTTTGGCAAGGTGTACAACCAGACCACCTGGGTGGATACCCTGCTGGGCTGGGTCATCTCGCTGCTGCCCATGATCATCCTGATCGTCTGGTTCAACCGCATGATGCGCAAACGGGTCGGTGAAATGACCGGCGGCGCCAACAGCATGATTTTTGGCGGCGGCAAATCCGGTGCCAAACAGTATGTCGTTGAGGATGGCAAGTCCATCAAATTTGCCGATGTTGCCGGTGAGGACGAAGCCAAAGAGAGCCTGCAGGAAATCGTTGACTTCCTGCATAACCCCAAGCGTTACGAGGATATCGGTGCCAAAATGCCCAAGGGCGTTCTGCTTGTCGGCCCCCCGGGCACCGGTAAAACCCTGCTGGCCCGCGCTGTTGCCGGCGAAGCCGGTGTTCCCTTCTTCTCCATTGCGGGTTCTGAATTTGTCGAGATGTTCGTCGGCATGGGCGCTTCCAAGGTGCGTGACCTCTTCAAACAGGCCAACGAAAAAGCCCCCTGCATTATCTTTATTGATGAGATCGATACCATCGGCAAAAAGCGTGACGGTGCTTCCGGTATGGGCGGCAACGATGAACGCGAGCAGACCCTGAACCAGCTGCTGACCGAAATGGACGGGTTTGACGCCGCCAAGGGTGTTATCATTCTGGCCGCCACCAACCGTCCTGAATCCCTTGACCCCGCTTTGACCCGCCCCGGCCGTTTTGACCGTCGTGTGCCCGTGGAGCTGCCCGACCTGAAAGGCCGCGAAAGCATCCTGCGCCTGCACGCTCAAAAGGTCAAAATCGGCCCCGACTGTGACTTTGCCGTGGTTGCCCGCATGACTCCCGGTGCTTCCGGTGCCGAGCTGGCCAATATCATCAACGAAGCCGCCCTGGGCGCTGTGCGCCACCACCGCATGGCCGTTACCCAGTACGACCTGCAGGAAGCCGTGGATACCATCCTGGCCGGTGCCCAGAAAAAGAATAAGATCCTGAGCGACAAAGAAAAGTGCATCGTGGCCTACCACGAAGTCGGCCATGCCATGGTTGCCGCCCTGCAGAGCCATTCCGCCCCCGTGCAGAAAATCACCATTGTGCCGCGCACTTCCGGCGCGCTGGGTTTCACCATGCAGGTAGAGGACGGCGACCACACCCTGATGACCAAGGAAGAGATCCTGGCCAAAATTGCCACCATGACCGGTGGCCGTGCCGCCGAAGAAGTGGTGTTCAACTCCATCACCACCGGCGCATCCAACGATATCGAGCAGGCCACCAAGATGGCCCGCGCCATGATTACCCGCTACGGCATGACCGACGACTTTGACATGGTTGCCCTGGAAACCGTGAACAACGCCTACCTGGGCGGCGATGCCAGCCTGGCCTGCAGTGAGCGCACAGCCGCCACAGTGGACGATAAGGTCGTGGAAGTCGTCAAGCAGCAGCATGAAAAAGCCAAACAGATGCTGATTGAAAACCGCGGCAAGCTGGACGAGATTGCCAAGTACCTGTACGAGAAAGAAACCATCACCGGCGAAGAGTTCATGCGCATCCTGACCGCTGTTCCCCAGCTGCCCACCGGTGCCGTGGAACAGTAAAGGCAACACCGCACAATTCCCGCCTGACGGCTTAAGCACCGCTCCGGCGGCTGCGGCACGGCATCTGCGTTGCCAAAATGCTCGATAATACACAAAGTATTATCTACGCTTTTGGCTTAGCAGCTGCCGTGCCTCGCTCGCCGTATCGGCACTTAGAATTGTGCGGTATTGCCTAAAATCTCCGCTCTGCGCGTTTTCTTTGTAAAATAACGGTGCCCCCGCCCTATGCAGTTCATTTACCGCACGGGCGGGGGTGTTTTGTTGTAATTCCGTAGGGGCGCACACCATGTAATAGCGCCATTTTATGGCCAGCCGTTACCCATTTGTAGGGGCCGCTGCTCACCTCTTTCCGAAAAACGCAATAAAAATGCTGTCTTTCTCCACATCAGGGAAAGGCAGCATTCTTCTTTATCCGTTCAGATCTTCGCCGTTGCTGGCAATCACATTTTTATACCATCCAAAGGACTTTTTCCTGTACCGTGCCGCCGCCCTGTTCGAGTACCGGGAAAAGCACCAGTGATCCTGCCGGGCTTTATTTTGCCTGTGCGCCCTCTGGGAAGATGATCTTGTTCACAAAGAAGAAGATCACCATGGAAATGCCGCCATTGAGCACGGTGGTGCCAATGTTGTAGATGAAATCCGGCACCAGCAGGCCTGCAACCGCCACCCACACGCAGTTGATGGAGTTGACGATGCAGGTAATCAAGCAGAACGCCACCACATACCAGGCGATCTGCTTGGCCAGGTTGCCCTTGCTGCGGAACACAAAGTTGCGCTGGATGGGAAAGTTTATGCATTCTCCCACCACCATGGCAACCATGTAGGCGCAAAAGTACGGCAGACCGCCATGGGCGGAATCATACCCCAGGATGTTCCACTGGAAGGTTTCGCCAAACAGCGTGACCGGGATGCCCGGCCAGCCAAAATCCACCACCGGCAGGCTGCTGAACGCCGCCGGCAAAAATTGCAGCAGCAGGTATTTGAACACCGTAACCAGGTTGGATACGATCACAAACAGTCCGCCTTCGCGCACCCACTTGGCTGCGGCGGGGTGTTTTGCCGCAAAATTATTCCATAGCTGCATAAATAGCCCCTCTCTTTCCTCAGCTGTTGCGCAGGCGCTGTTCCAGCTGTGCGTTCAGTACCAGGTTTTTCACGGCTTCTATGATCACCCGCACAAGGCCGATGATCCAGAATCCCTGTAATTCCATCACAATGCCATCCACCATGCCCATGCTGATGGCACCGCTGGTCATTTTGGCCAGGGCACGCAGCGGCATGTTGTACTGGAACAGCACATTCAGGTCCGGCTTGCCGCGCTTGTAGCTGGCGTTCAGCAGTGCGGTAAGCACCAGCCAGATCAGCCAGCCCAGCGGGCTGCGGCTGTGGTTCAGCTCGCCCAGGGTCATGTTGCGGTCAATTTTAACTTTTCCCTGCTGCACCGGGCGGCCCAGCAGGGTGGCCCATTCGTCATCCGGCACGCTCTGCACCTTGCCGCTGGTATAGTGCGGCAGATGCTTGCCCGCATAGGGGTTGGGTGCGCCGGTACCGGCCACTTCCACCACGGCGGTCAGGCGGATGTCCGCACTGGACGCGCCGACCCGCAGCTCATAGCTGCCGCCTTCCACTTCCCAGCTGTCGGTCTTGGTGTTCCAGTAGCGGAACGCCTTGTCGTCCAGCGGGATGGTCACGGTCTTGCTTTCGCCGGGCTGCAGCTGCACCTTGGCAAAGCCTTTCAGCTCCTGTGCGGGGCGGAACACTTCTGCCCCGGGTTTTGCCACATACAGCTGCACGATCTCTGCTCCGGCGCGCTTGCCGGTGTTGGTTACGGTCAGGGTCACGCCATTGGACGCGGCCTGCAAATTGCTGTAGGCAAAGCTGGTGTAGCTTAACCCATAGCCAAAGGGGAATGCCACCGGCACACCGGCGGTCTGGTAATAGCGGTAGCCGACATACAGCCCCTCGCGGTACTGCACCATGCGGCCCGGCCCGGCAAAGTTATCCTTGGCGGGGGTATCCGCATAGGCGTTGACCCAGGTTTCGGCCAGCTTGCCGCTGGGGTTCACTTTGCCGGTCAGCACATCCAGCATGGCGCCCGCCCCCGCCTGGCCGCCCAGCGCACCATACACCAGGGTACGGCAGTGTTTGAGCCACGGGGTTTCCAGCGAAGCCCCTGCGCTGAGCACCACAACGGTGTTGGGGTTGGCCTGCTGCACGGCCTTTAACAGTTCGATCTGGTTGTCCGCAAGGCGCATATCGCCGCGGTCCAGACCCTCACTTTCCTTGATTTCATCCAGCCCCAGGCAGAGCAGCACCACTTCGGCCTTTTGGGCCAGGGCTACAGCCTCGGCCTGTTTGGCGGCATCCGGTTTGCCCTGGCGGTCAAAGCCGGGGGCAAAGCCCACGCTGGCCAGGCCGCTCTCTTTCAGGCAGTCCAAAAAGGTATCCACCTTGATGGAGTTGACCGCGCTGGAGCCAGCGCCCTGGTACCGCGGTGTCTGGGCAAAGTCGCCGATCACGGCAACTTTTGCGCCCTCGGCCAGCGGCAGCAGGTCGTTCTCGTTTTTCAGCAGCACAATGCTTTCGGCTGCGGCGCGGCGGGCCAGGGCGTGGTGAGCGTCCGCATCAAAGGTGCGGCTGTGGGACTGCACGGCGGCATGGGTATCAAACACCAGCGTCAGCAGCTCGTCCAGCCGGGCGTCCACATCCGCTTCGGTAATTTTGCCGCTCTGCACAGCCTGCATCAGCTCGCGCACCGCGTCCCCGCCGGGGGCGGGCATTTCCAGCGTGGAGCCGTTCTGCACGCCCAGGGCATGGTCATTGCTGCCGCCCCAGTCCGTTACCACAGCGCCGTCAAAGCCCCATTCCCCGCGCAGGATGTCCATTAACAGGTGGCGGTTCTCGTTGGCGTAAGTTCCGTTGATGAGGTTATAGCTGCTCATGATGGTCTTGGGCTTTGCTTCCTTGACCACGATCTCGAACCCGGTCAGGTACAGCTCCCGCAGGGTGCGTTCATCCACCACGGAATCCGACGCCATGCGGCGCAGCTCCTGGCTGTTGACGGCAAAGTGCTTGGGGCAGGCGGAGATGCCGTTGGACTGGATGCCCCGCACATAGCCCGCTGCCATTTTGCCAGAAAGATACGGATCCTCGGAGAAATACTCAAAGTTGCGGCCGCAGAGGGGGCTGCGCTTGGTGTTCAGGCCCGGCCCCAGCAGCACGGCAATTTCCTGCGCGGCGGCTTCTTCGCCCATGGCCCGGCCGATCTGCTCGCCCAGGGCGGGATCCCAGCTGCACGCCACAGTGGCTGCCGTGGGGAAACAGGTGGCCGGAACACTGGGGTTCAGCCCCAGGTGGTCCGCCGCCCCGGCTTGCTTGCGCACACCGTTGGGGCCATCGGACAAAGTGATAGCCGGAATGCCCGCCTTTTGATAACCGCGGGTGGTAAAGGTACCCGCGCCCGAAAGCAGCGCACATTTTTGTTCAAGCGTCAAAGCTTGCAGTTGTTTCTTTTGCATAAGGTGGTTCCTTTTCTTAAAAACAGCCTTGCGGCCCACCGCACAACCGCGCAAAGTCGGCGTCGATGGACCGCAGGGCAGCTGCACAGCTTACAAATTACACTTTACTGTGCCTTTTTCTTCTTGTAGCTTTTGAAGGTGAGAACTTCCAGCACGACCAGTAGTACAGCCAGCAGCACGTCGACCACGATCATAGCGGTACGCCAGATGGGGGTGGAAACAGTGTTGGCCGGGTCGTAAACGCGGGAGTTGACCACGGTGTACATGATGTTCTTGCAAGCCTGACGCATAGCCTTAACGCCGGTAGCACTGGTGGTATCGGTCAGGTGGTTGGTGGCAACGTCGTAGTTCTTCAGCATCAGGTCGCAGCCGTTGCGGATGGCCCTATCGGAATCCATGTAGTCAGTGAAGTGGAAGCCGTCGGTGATGACCATACCGCGGAAGCCCCACTCGCCGCGCAGCACGCCGTTCAGCAGTGCATTGCAGGCACCGGCCCACTGGTTGCCAATATAGTTCCAGCTGGACATGACGGCCTTGCAGCCGCCCACCTTGGCGCTGATCTCGAAGGGACGCAGGTAGATCTCGCGGATAGCCTGCTCGTCAGCCCAGGTGCAGAGCAGCTTACTCTGGTTGGTCTGCTGGTCGTTCAGGGCAAAGTGCTTCATGTAAGCGTAGACGCCGTAGCTCTGGGCACCGGCAATGGAGCTGGCACCGATGTAACCGGCGAGGACGCTGTCCTCAGAGTAATATTCGAAGTTACGGCCGTCAAAGGCGGAACGGTGGCCGTTCATGGCGGGGGCGTACCAGCCGGTGACGTTCATCTCGCTGCCCATGCGGCCGATGCTCTCGCCGTAGCGGCGGGCCAGGTCGGTGTTGAAGGTGGAAGCGATGATAATCTCGGACGGGAAGCCAATGGACGAAACGCCGGTAAAGTTGTTGTTGATGGCAGCGGGGCCGTCGCAGTCGATGGTCGCGTACTTGTCAACGCTGGCCTCGGCCTTGGTCTGGTAGCCGCTCAGGGCGATCAGGTCGTCCATCTCGGTGACGGTCATCTGGTCGAGCAGGGTATCCCAACGCTCGTCGTCGTAGTCAGCACCGCGCAGGTCAGCCAGCTTCAGGCCGTTGTTGGCACCGGTAACGGGCATCTCATCGTTGGGGTCGTTGTGGTCCTCGGGGGTCCAGTTGTGGTCGGTGTACAGGGTGTTCATGCTCTCCTCAGACATGGTGAAGTCGGAGGGAACGGCGACAGCCTCGGCATAGTTGGCAAAATGGCCTGCACGGGACAGGGTGACGAGCTTATCGTCAGCGAAGTCGAACTTGGTGGTTGCAGCCTCGGCATCGGTGCTGCGGGGGTTGGACTCGTCATAGACGATGGTGGAAGCGACATTGTAGGTCTTGGAATCCAGCACCGTGTGGGAATCCTCGTTGATGCTGATGATATAGTCGCCCTCTTCCAGCACGTAGCAGCCCTTGTCCTTGCTGTCAAAGCTGGCCATGTCCTCGGTGTTGAAGGTCAGGGTCAAGGTCTGGGAAGCGCCCGGCTCAATGGAGTCGGTCTTGCCGAAGGTGACGAGGTTGGCGGAAGCCTTCTCAATGCCGCCATCGGTGTACGGCGGGTTGAAGTAGACCTGCACGGCGTCCTTACCGGCCACACTGCCGGTGTTGGTGACGGTGACATCCAGGGTGATGGTGCCGTCAGCCTCGGTCATGGAGTCGATTTTCTGGGTAAAGGTGGTGTAGGACAGGCCGTGGCCGAAGGGATACTGAACGGTCTTGTCATAGTCGATCAGGCCCTCGGCAGCGGCAGTCTCGTAGAACTTGTAGCCGACGTAGATGCCCTCAACATAGTTGACGAAGTGCGGGGTAACCTGCTCTGGATCACGGCCAAACAAGCCGGCAGCGGTGTAACCAACGGAATCCGCATTGGTGTAAGTAAAGTCGCCGATGTTGTTGAAGTAAGGAGCTGCGGTCAGGTCATAGACGAAAGTGTCGGCAGAGTGGCCGGAGGGGTTGACCTCACCGGCAACAATCTCGCCCAGGGCGTTGAAGCCGGTCTGGCCGGTGCCGGGGCACCAGATAACGCTCTTGATCTGGGGGTGCTCATCGACGAAGCCCAGCTCGAGGGTGTTGGCAGCGTTGTAAACCAGCACAACGTTGTCGAAGTTGGAACAGACGAGGTCGATCATGTCGCGCTCAGTCTTGCTCAGGGAGAGGTAATGCTGGCCGTCCTCGAAGTCCTTGTACTCGGTGGAGTTGTCGGTGTAGTTGACGGTGCTCATATCGGTGGGCAGGTCAGAACCCTCGCCGCCAACACGGCTGATGACGACCATTGCAGTGTCAGAGAAAGACTTGGCGTTGTCGATCAGCTCCTGGGTGTAGCTGGCGGCGGTGGGCTCGGGCAGGGTCCAGTTAGGGTTGATGTAACCCAGCGCCGGGCGCTCGGCGCAGTAAGCGGTGTAGAAATCGCTCAGCTCGGTGTTGGTGTTGATGCCGGCGTTGTGCAGGCCATCCAGCAGGCTGACGGTGGGACGATCGGCAGAGATCGCGCCGGCGCCGGAGCCGCCGTAGACAGGGCCGACAGAAGCCCAGCCAAAGACGTTCAGGTTGCTGCCGGACGCGAGGGGCAGTTCGTTGTCATCGTTCTGCAGCAGGACGATGCCTTCCTCGGCAATCTCGGTGCACAGGGCGTTGGCCTCTGCACCAGATTCTTCGGTGATAGTGCCGTTGCCGGTGACCAGGTCGAGCATGGTACTCATAGGGCCAAAGGCAACCAGGTTGAGCATGATGCCGAAAGCCACCAGCACGGCCAGGCCAGACTGGGCGCGCACCATGAATTTGGTGGGCTTGGCCAGTTTCTTGTTGACCGCCATAGCGATCAGTACGATAATGGCGGCGGCAACCACAACGCCAAAGAAGATGAGCTGCGGGATGCAGTTATTGACCACATCGGCAACGTCGTCCAGGTTGACGCCCATGTTTGCCAGGGTAAGAAGCAGGGTGTTCATTGTTTTCCTCCTTTTATTGTGCCGCCCTCCGGATGGCGGCTGACGGGATTTCCGCTTTCATTGATGATATTGTACCAAAACAATTTTCTTTCGGCTCATTTTTTGCACAAACTGTTGTTTCCGTTGCATGTTTTGCAAAAGTTTCAAAAACATTTCATTTTTTGTTGTGCATCTCTCACAAAGCATCTCGACCCTGTTTTGTGCACCCCGCCCAAACACCAAAAATGGCCGGGTGCCTTATCCTAGACCCCCAGCCATCCATTCAGCTTTTCTGCGGCAGCAGCACCCTTAGCGTAAACCACTCATTCTCCCAGTGCAGCGTCATAGTTCCGCCGCGCTTTTCGGCGGCGGCGCGCACACCGCGCAGGTCGCTGCCGCCATGGGTGTTGCGGCGCGGCAGGCCGTCCGCGCCCAGCTCCACTTCCTGCGCGCAGTAGTTTTCAAACCGCAGCATCACAAAGCCGTTCTGGGCGTACACCGCCACCCGGATCAGCCGCTTTTCGTGGTCGGGCTCGGTCTCCACGCTCTCCGTTGCGTTGTCCAGCGCCGTGCCCACAATCGTGCAGATCTCCCCTGTTTCCAAAAAGTCCAGCAAATGTCCGTCCGCCACGCAGGTCATCGTGATGTGGTACTGCTGGCAGTACAGGCTTTTGGCCGTCAGCAGGGTGTCCAGCACCGGGTTGCCGGTCTTGTTCTCCACCTCGCACTGGCGGATGACGCTTTCCATGGCCGCCAGCGCCACATCCTGCTTGGCGTGGTCCCGCTCCGCCCGGATGGCCGCAATCTGCATTTTCAGCTCGTGGTAGCGCCGGTTGATCAGGCGGATGTTCTCCTTGCTCTGCTTGTACTGCTCGTACTGGCGGTGCAAAACGCCGTCCAGCTCCGCCAGCTCGCTGTGCAGGGCGGCTTCGCGCAGCTGCTCGTGCTGCACCGTCAAAATCAGCACCCCGGCCAGGTCCACCAGCGTGCGGATGTAAAACATGTTCATGTTGGCTTCGCTGCCGTTGGCAAAGCTCAAATTGCTCACGGCAAATGCGGTCAGCGCCATGACCACCGCCACAAAAGTTCCTGCGGGCGTTATTTTCAGCTTCCCGGCCGGGCCGGGGCGGCGGTTCTCCACAAAAAGCATCGCGGCAAAAATGCCGCCGTACACCGCCGCCAACAGCAGCAGCGAAAGCGGCTCCGCCCCGCCGCGCTGCGGCCACAGCACGCAGTGCAGCTGCCATTCCACGCTGGCCGCCAGCTCCGCCAAAATAAAGGCTCGCGCGCACACATAGCCCGCTTCCAACAGCGTAATGCTGCGTGTGACCCACAAAAACAGCAGCATGGAAAGAATCGCCATTGCCATGCAGGGGATCCACCACGCCAGCGGAACTTTCCCCGTGGCCTGCAAAAACGCCCCCAGCAGCACCGCCCAACCGGCTTCCACGCCCCAGATCACGCGCTGGTCCATCCGCGGCGGCAGCCTGTGCGCATACATCAGCGCCGCCAGCACTTCCGCCAAAGCGGTGTACAGGCGGGGAATATCCGGCAATGTCGTCATTAGCCCGCACCCCCAATATAATCCGCCAGCCCCGCCATAAAGGCCTTGCGCCGCGGGCGGCTGATCTGCAGCGTATACGGACCAACCTGCACCATATCCTGCTGCACGCCGGAAACCTGCGCCAGATTGACCAGATACCCGCTGTTGCACCGTGCAAACGCCCGGCCCACCAGCTTTTCCTCATAGTTTTTCAGGGTGCCCGGCACTATAAAATCTTCTTTTTCGGTGTAAAAATGCACCTTGTGGCCTTCGCTTTCCAGGTAATAGATTTCCGCCGCGTCCAGCCGCCGCATGCCGCCGTCCACCGCCACGGCCAGGTAATGCCGCTCCCGCTTTTCCAGCTGCCCCAGCGCCTTTTGCAGCTGCTGCGAAAACGCAAAGTAAGGCACCGGCTTCAGCACATAATCCAGCGCCCCAACAGCATATCCACGGATGGCATACTGCGCCATGTTGGTAATGAACACGATCAGCACCCCGCCGTCCCGCTCCCGAATGCGGCGGGCGGTCTCCATGCCGTCCAGGTGCTTCATCTCCACATCCAGAAAGATGATGTCGAACTGCGGGCGGTAATCTTCCAGAATCTCCATCCCATCCGCAAACTCCGTTACCTCAAACGGCGTGCCGTACTGCCGGGTGTACCGCTGCACATCCCCCGCCAGCTGTTCCCGCACCGCCGCCTCGTCCTCCACAATCGCAATCCGGGTCATCTGCTGCTCCCCTTTCTCAACATCACACTGCGGCCCCGCACAGTCCACATCTGGTGCGGCTTCTTAAGGTGTATCTGAAAACAAAGAAAATGACGGATATTTCACAAGCGCAAGACGGATTTAAGGCAAAGAGCCGCGGGAATCCTCTGTGGATTCCAAGGCTTTTTAACACAAAATCCCGCTGCGTTTGTAGAAATAGAAGATATTTTCGACTTTTCAGCTGCACCATCGATTGTTTTTAGTATAGCACATACAACCATACACAGTAAATGCGGAGTGGAGCAGTTTGTTTGCCCTCAAAGCGTTTTGTCGGTCGGGGCTGCCAGATCAGGCCAGCCCTGGCATGCCACAAATATGCAGGTTCATTGCGAATCAACACCACAATATTCCGCAGTAGGGCGGCCAGCCCCCTGGCCGCCCTACTGCCGCACTACACATTAAAAATCCGCAGCATACCAAGCCCCGTCCGTAGAACGGGGCTTGGTAGATAAATTTATATTGAAAACCGGCAGTTCTCTGTTTCCAAAGATCTGCCGGTCATACTTCTTATTTACCCCACACGGTCTCGGCGATTTCCTTGACCAGTTTGAGCTTGTTCCACTGTTCCAGCTCGGTCAGCTTGTTGCCGATCTCACAGGAGGCAAAGCCGCACTGCGGACTCAGGCAAAGACGGTCGAGCGGGATATACTTTTCTGCCTCATGGATGCGGGCGATTACAAAGCATTTCCCTACCCTGACGGTGCGGTTGTGATTGACAACCCGCCGTATTATCGTGGACTGCCAGATCGCCTACGAAAACGGCGCAAGGGTAAAAACATCATTTGTGACGAGCTACAGCGGCGGGATTGTGGCGCAGACCGCACCGGATTTGACAAAGGCAATCAACCGGGAAAATGACAGGTTAATTAAAGCAAATAGCAAAGAACTGCCGAAATATGACTACCCCATGAATGTTATCACCGCGGCCATGATGCAGAGGTATGCAAGATACGGGGTAGACCTGAAAATTCGGGCAGATGACTGCATCCAGGTTGGAAGCCTGGACGCACAAAAGCAGGCCGGGAAAGGTATTTTTGGGTCCGGGCTACTTTTGTGCGAGCGCGCATCGGCAGTCAGATGGGAACTTTCGGACCGAGAGAAAGCCATCATACAGCAGCTTGGCTAGTACCGTGCGGCGGGCGGCGGCATCAACAAAATGCGCCGCATCGACTACGCCGCCCGGAAGGATGCCATCAACGCCCAGAAGCGGGCGGCGTATGCGGCAAGGAAAAACTTCTCTGTTTATTCGAGCTTGAACATGGAGCCAAAACCTGTTACAATGCAGTCAATCAGCAATATCAAGGCGTTCAGCTGTGACACGCTGGATGCTGCTGGACAACAGCAGCTGAAAAATGCGCACAAACGTCTGCTTATGACCGCATCCAAGCAGCCGCTTGGAGTGGAAGTTGGCAGGGCATACGATTTGAATATGAAACCGCTCACAAAAGAGTTAACAGGAGCAGCAGAGCGCTCAACAGTGTCGGTGCCAAAACAAAATGTGCCGTATATCGTTATCCATACACACCCTGACAGTAACATTTTCTCACAACGGGATTTGAGTAACTTTGCAAATAACGTAAACCTGAAAATGCTTACAGCTGTTGGCCATGATAGGCACGTTTATGCGGTTGAAAAATCAGCTTCGTTTGACGCAAAAGCCGTAAAAACACTGGTTTCTGATCTCGGAGAATCCGTCAACGGCATTGCAGATCAATATGATCGGAAAGAGATTTCCTATCAGGAAGCCGCCGAATCGTTGAATTTTCTTGTTCGCAACTGTCTATCAGAATTGGAGGGATACGGTGTCAAGTTCTACGAATGAAAAGTTCTTTACCCCGGAACGTATAAAGAAGATGCAGCAGTATCTGATAGACTATCCTATCGACCATAAATACGACGACCTATGCGCCCAAGATATCTATGATGGGGATGACGTTCCGCCACGTCAGCTGGCTGCGCGAGGTTATTATGATGTTCTGAAAGAACTCGGAAAGCTCCCGCCGGGAGTTGAATGACCGTTAAACCACGATGCACCCGCACCGTGGTTTTCTTTTGCCCATTTTTACGAAAAGGATTCAAGGAGGACGACATGGAACTGAAAGACACTGTAAAAGGTAAGATGAGTGACGACTGCAAAGAGCGCATGGCAGCCGAGTATCACCAGACCAAAATCCGTTACGAGAAGCTCAAAAAGCTGAATACCAGAATCTCAAGGCAAAAATAAATCAAGCCGTCAGACAGGGTCTGTCAGCAAGGCCCCCGCCTAATGAAGCCCTGTCTTCCCCGTCCTCTCCAAAGTGCGAAAATAGTACCATGAAAAAATGTATTTTTGAGAGTAGTCTAAAAAATACAGAAACGCAGCAAGGATGACCCCATGGAGAAGCACGCATTGGCAGTATCTCCTGACTTATTCCAATGGCAAGTATTCTTCCAGCCGTTGTCGGATCAGGGGCAGGTCCGGCACCAGCACGGACATTCCACGAATGTTCGCACTATAATAACAATCGCTCGCCGGGACTGTGTGGGAGCTTATTGATATCGAAGAAGCCAAGGGGAGCAGCCGGTAGGCTAACGACAATATTTCGCTATCCGTCAAGTCCGTAGTCAAATATGGAAGTGCATTATCCATAACGATCAATTTCGGATTCCCCAGCAATACTCTGGCCAGCACGACCCGCTGCCGTTCACCACCGGAAAGACGGATCCCGCCATCTCCCAAGACTGTATCCATTCCGTGGGGCAGTTTTTCCACCACATCCCAGATTGTTCGCTCCCCGCTTTCGCTCACGCTCAATCGTGGCCCCTGCTCACAAACCCGCAACCATTTTTAGCGACCAGTCCCCGCGAGCTGAATGCGAACCGTAGGCGAAGCATGAAGCCGTTCCGGAGGGAATGCTGCACCAGATCGTGCCTTCTTAAAATAGAGCAACAAAAAAACGCCCTACACTTTCGTGTAAGGCATTCTTTGGTGCACCATCGGGGACTCGAACCCAGGACCCACTGATTAAGAGTCAGTTGCTCTACCAACTGAGCTAATGGTGCT
>NZ_PSQF01000004.1:0-97128 GCF_003324125.1 Subdoligranulum sp. APC924/74
GGCAACGCAGATGCCGTGCCGCAGCCGCCGGAGCGGTGCTTAAGCCGTCAGGCGAGAATTGTGCGGTATTGCCTTAGCTCACATTCTAAATAACATCAAAAAGCGGCGCAGAGCCGGGCGTTATCTTCTCCGGTTCTGCGCCGTTTTTTTATTTTTATGTGATAATGAACGATTTACAGGATATCCCACTGCACGGGGGTCAGGAACAGCTTTTCCGCCTCGGCACGGTCGGTGGTCTGGCCCAGCACCCACATCAGTTTGACTGCGGTGGCTTCGGGGGTCATATCGTGCGCTTCCAGCACACCGGGCAGGGCTTTGGCCGCGCGGCCAACTTCGTACACGGCAAGGTCGCTGCCCTCATGCGGTACCTGGGTGGTGAACACAGCCAGGTGCCCCGCGCCGCACCAGTCCCGCACGGCGGCAAACATGGCACCATCATCCCCGCCGGGCAGGCCGCCCACGCCAAAGCTTTCCAGCACCAGGGCGCGGTAACGGCCCTCCAACATGGGGATGATATCCGCCCGCATGCCCGGCACCAGCCGCAGCACAAACACATTGGGGTCCAGCGCGGTACTGAACACTGCATGGGTATACTCCGCCGGGCGCTGCAGGAACTGGATCAGGCGGCGGTCCCGGAACATGGCAGTTTCGGGATAATCAATGCTGGAAAACGCGTTAAAACTCTTGGTTCGGGTTTTGCGGGCGCGGGTGCCCAAAATCACCTGATTGTCAAACACGATCTGCACACCCCAGGCATCCGGGTGGCAGGCATAGGCCACGGCGCGCCACAGGTTGTTGCGGGCATCCGTATCGCGGTTATAAATCGATTTCTGGCTGCCGGTCAGCACCACCGGCTTGGGGCTTTTCTGGATCATGTAGCTGAGCGCTGCGGCGGTATAGCCCATCGTGTCCGTGCCATGGGTGATGACAAAACCGTCATAGCGGTCATAGTTTTCCTGCACAGCAGCGGCAATGCCCTGCCACTGTTCGGGGCCCATGTTGGTGGAATCCAAGTTATACAGCTGGATGGTATCAATGCGGCAGAATTCCGCCAGTTCCGGCACGCAGGAAAGCAGCTCTTGCGAGGTGATAGCCGGGGCAAGCCCGCCCGCCGCCGTTGGGCGCGAAGCAATGGTGCCGCCGGTTGCAATCAGCAGGATCGTTCTCATAAATTAGAGTTCTCCTTTTATTTTTCACTGCACGGTGCCTTGGCGCAGGGGCGGGGCACTCTTGTGCATAATATTCATAAGTGCGCTTATTATACCATCTGTGTGCGCGCAAGGCAAACATTTTTTACAGGGGTTGACAAGTTCGGTCTATTGTTATAGACTAGGTTTATAGCAATAGACCAAATGAGAGAAGGAGCACCCCGAAATGGAACAGGATTACCGCCTTGCGGAAGGCGAATACCGCTTTGCCTGCCTGGTGTGGGCCAACGAGCCGCTGGGCAGCGGCCAGCTGGTAGCGCTGGCAAATGAAGCCCTTGGCTGGAAGAAAAGCACCACCTATACCGTGCTGAAAAAGCTGTGTGAGCGCGGTATATTACACAATGCAAACGGCACCGTAACGGCACTGGTCAAACAGGCCCAGGTTCAACAGGAAGAAAGCGCCGCCGTCGTGCAAAAAAGCTTTGGCGGCAGCCTGCCCCGCTTTGTGGCCGCTTTTTTGAACACCAGCTCCATCAGCGAGGAAGAAGCCGCCGCCATCCGCGCCATGCTGGATGACGCCCGCCGCCAGGACAGCGATGCCTGAATGCTGCTTGCTTACTGCTTAACGGAAAGGAAAAACGCCATGATGTTCAGCATCCGTTCTTTTGTGCTGTATGCCGTTGGCACCAGTATGTGCGGCGGCCTGCTGGTACTGCTCTGCCTACCGTTGTGCGCGCTGCTGCGCAGGCTGCGGGCACCCAGCAAACTGCTGTGCCTGCTTTGGCTGGCGGTCGGGCTGCGGTTTCTGCTGCCGGGCGGCATCCCGGTATCCATCCGGCAGCCGGGCAGCGCGGCCCCCATTCAACAGGCTGGCGCCGTGGTTCAGGCGCTCACCGTGCCCGCGGAACTCCCGGCGCAGGCTTTGCCGGGCGCGGCAGGCAGTGCTCCCCTGCCCGGCAGCATGTTTAACATCTGGGTGGCACTGGCAGCGATCTGGGCTGCCGGGGTAGTGGTTTTACTGGTGCGTGCGGCGGCTGGCTATTGCCGCCTGCGCCGCATGGTGACCCTTGCCTGCAAAACGCCGGATGGCTGCTACACCTGCGCCGCGGTTGCCACGCCGTTCACACTTGGCGCGCTGCGCCCCCGCATTTATATGCCGCAAAGCCTGCAGGGTTCCCCACGCCGTGCGGTGCTGCTGCATGAACGCACCCACATCCGCCGGGGTGACCCCATTACCAAGCCGCTGTACTATCTGGCCGCCTGCCTGCACTGGTGGAACCCGCTGGCGTGGCTGGCGTTCCGTCAATTTGAGCAATACATGGAACTTGCCTGTGACGAAGCCGCCATCGGCACCGCTCCCGCTGCCGAGCGCGCTGATTACTGCGAAAGCATTCTGCGCTTTGCCACGGTGCGCCAGATGCCCGGTGCCCTCGCTTTTGGGCAGGGCCAGGTGGCCAAGCGGGTGGCCCACTTGCTGAAATACCGCAAACCCGCCCCGCTGTTGTTAGCCCTTGGCTGTGTGCTGGTTGCGCTGGGCTGCGGTGCCTGCGCCCTGCGGCCCCAGGCGGAAACCATAACACCGCAGGCCGAACCCGTTTCCGCTGCGGCAGAACCCACGCCGGGACCTGCCACTCCTGCTGATGATACGCTGACCAACAGCGCCGCGGAACCCACCGCACAGCCGGAGCAGCCCCAGGCCACGGCAGAGCCGCTGGTTTTTGGCTGGCCGGTGGCAGATTTCCATTACATTGCCCGCTTTGTATCAGACTGTCACCACGGAGCGGATTACAGCGCCACCAAAGGTACGCCGGTGCTGGCAGTGTATAACGGCACGGTGGCGGTTGCCAACAACCACCCCAGTTACGGCAATTATGTGGTGATCGCCCACGGCACCCTGCCGGACGGCCACAGTTACCGCACGCTGTATGCCCACCTGGATACCCTGAGCGTGGCAGCTGGCGATACAGTGACCCAGGGCCAGCAGCTTGGCACGGTGGGTTCCACCGGCAACTCCACCGGCAACCACCTGCACCTGGAGCTGTTTGTGGATGGAGCCTTGACCGATACCCGCACAATGATTCCTTACGATAACACTACCTCCCCGGACCTGCATTTGACCACCACGCTGGATTTTATCTGCCCGTTGGAAAGCTACACGGCAATTTCTGCCCCCTTCCGCACCGATGATTCCGATACACCGCCCCACCTTGGCGTGGATTTTGCCGTTGCGGGCGGCACACCGGTCCAGGCTGCACAGAGCGGCGTTGTGACCCAGGCAGGCTGGGATGATGACCACGGTTACTTTGTAACCATCTACCACGGTGCAAACGCCGCTGCCAACGATGACGGCACTTACCCTGCCAACTATGCCACCAGCTATGCTCACCTGCAAAGCAAGCCCGCCGTGCAGGTGGGGCAGCGGGTCGCGCAGGGGGATGTGATCGGCTATGTGGGCAGCACAGGCAGTTCCACCGGCAACCACCTGCACTTCCAGCTGCTGGTAAACGGCACCCCCGTTGACCCGCTGGCCATGCTGCCGCAATAAGGGAAACCAAATGAAACTGAAAACATTCTATGTACGGGCTGCTGCAGCTGCGGCGGCAGCCCTGCTTTTTTTGTACCCATTCCCCGCCCATGCAGCGGATTCCGCTGCCTTGCAGGGCCAGGTGAGCGCGGCACAGCGCGAATATGAAAGCGCCGCCAGCACACTGGACAGCATGCAGCAGCAAGCCAGTGACACCCGCCAGCAGGTCAACGACTTGCAAAGCCAAACCAACGCACTGCGCGGCCAACTGGGCAGCATTGTGGCCCAGCTGGAGCAAAGCCGCACCGAGCTGGCCGAAGCCCAGAACCAAGCAACCGCTGCGGCCAAGGCGCTGGAAGAAAAGCAGGCTGCGTTCAGCGCCCGATATGACAGTTGCAAGCAACAGCTGACCGCCATGCAGCTGCTGAACGAAGGCGGGGAAATCAGCCTGTTGATGCAGGCGGATGATTTGTACGAACTGCTGACCTTTTGGCAGGTGCTGAACGATTTGACCGAGCACAATAAACAGCTGCTGGACGAGTTGGATGCGGAAGCTCAGGCTCTGGACACCCAACGCCAGCAGGCCGAAGCCGCTGCAACGCAGGCCGAACAGGCCGCCCAAGCCCTGCAAGCGCGCCAGGATGAACTGACCCAGACGCAGATCCAGCTGGAACAGGCCTTGCAGCAGGCCAGCACGGAACTGGACAGCCAGCAGGCAGCCGCCGAAGCCCAGGCCGCCGTGACCGAAGAAAAACGCAAGGCCTATGAACAGGCCACCGCCGCGCTGGATGCCTACTTAAAAGCGCAGAGCCAGAAATACCAGGATCCCGCCCGCCATTGCAGTTTGGATTTCACCTGTCCCCTGCCCAGCGTGGGGCGCATCAGCACCTACTTTGGGGAGCCGGATGCTGTATACAACAAGCCGCACACAGGGGCCGACATGCCCGCCGCCAGCGGCACCCTCATTTACGCCGTGGCGGATGGCGTGGTCAGCGCGGCATCCGCCCGGCCCAGTTATGGCAACTGTGTGCAGATCGACCACGGCACCGCGGATGACGGCAGCAGCTATGCCACCCTGTATGCGCACATGTCCAGTTTTTGCGTCAGCGCGGGGCAGACGGTGCACAAGGGCGATGTGATCGGCTATGTGGGCAACACCGGGGATGTGCGCGGTGCCAACGGCGGCTACCACCTGCATTTGGAGCTGCGCATCAACGGCACCCGCACCGACCCGCTGCAATACATCCCGCACTGAACGGTGAATGTCGATTGACCGGCTAACGTACAAAACAAACACACTATGGCTGAACTGCAACACAAAACACCGCGCAAACCCCGCCGCACCAACCTGCGCCGGCTGCCCGGCTGGCACAGAACTGGCGAGATTTTTTATGCCGTCGGCTTTTTAACAGAATATTGGCTCATCTGCCTGGGCCGCAAGGCTGCCGCCGCGGCGCACGCTGCGCGGGATGCTTCACTTTATCTTATCTGGCTGCTGCTTGCCCCGGTGTTGGAGCTGGGGCAGGCATTCTGCACCGCGCTGGCCGGGCCGCACCCGCTGCGGCAGCTGGTGCCATGGCTTGCCCCCTGCGCCGCCGGGGTGATACTTTGGGCTGTGGTTGCCCATGGGCTGAACCTGCACTTTACCCTGCAGGTGGAAGTAAACGGCACCGTAGTTGGCAGCGTTGCCACCGAGCAGAACTTTGATACCGCCCGCACAGACCTCCAGGCCCGCCTTGCCGCCGCACGGCAGCTGGCGGATTCCGATACCGCCGCCCTGCCGGTGCTGGAGCCGACCTATACCCTGCACATCGGCGGTACCCCCATGACGGAATTGCAGCTGACGGATGCTATTCTGCGCGCCAGCGGCAGCTCCATTGTGGAAGGCACCGCAGTGTATCTGGATGGCAGCCTTGCTTTTGTTACGGTAGAGGGCGACCACCTGCGCTGCTTTTTCAACCAGCTACAGCGGCCCTGGCGCGCCCCTGGGCAAAGCAATGTGCGCACCGCATTTCTGCACGAGCTCCGGCTGGTGGATGGCATCTATCTGGCGGGTTCGGTGCAGCCTTATCATGAAATCATACAAGCCTTGCAAAGCCGTGATTTATTGCAGGTCAAAACTGTGTACACCCGCGTGTATCAGGAGCCGATCCCCTATGACCAGCAGACGGTGGAACGCAGCGACCTTGGCTTTGGCGTGGTGGAAACCATCCAGCAGGGCGTTGACGGCACCCAGCAGCTGACTGAGGAGATCACCTATGTGAACGGCGTGCAAACTGCCGCCGAGGTGGTACATATTGATATATTGACCCCTGCAGTGCCGGAGATCACTGCCCGCGGCACTCATCTTGCGCCGGGCATGACGGCGGAGCTGGACGGGCACACCTTCATCTGGCCGGTGCCGCAGTACAAGCATGTAAGCCGCTGGATGGGCGGCAGCGACAACCACAAGGGCGCGGATATTGCCGCGCCGCGCGGCACCCCCATCATTGCCTCAGCAAGCGGCACGGTGGTAACGGCCACCTACCACAACAGCGTTTTCAGCTATGGCAACTATGTCATTCTGGACCACGGGGATGGCTACCGAACCTTGTATGCCCACATGAGCGCTTTTGCCGTCAAGCAGGGCGATGTGGTGCAGCAGGGCCAAATCATTGGCTATGTGGGGGATACCGGGTATGCTTTCGGCTGCCACTGCCACTTTGAAATGTTTGGTCCCGGCGGGCGGTTCAGCGCGCAGCTGCTGTTCCCAACTTTATAGTGCAGCAGCTTTCCATTTTTATAAGGCAACACCGCACAATTCCCGCCTGACGGCTTAAGCACCGCTCCGACGGCTGCGGCACGGCATCTGCGTTGCCAAAATGCTCGATAATGTCGGGTTGCGGTACCCGCATCGTGCTTCGGGGGCAAAAGCCCCTCGCACTCTGCGACCGCTGCCCCTGCTTCGGTTCGCTGTTTCCGCCACTGGCGGCGCTCACCTTTGCAGCATCCAGTATTATCTGCGCTTTTGGCCTAGCAGCTGCCGCACCTCGCTCGCCGTATCGGCACTTAGAATTATGCGGTATTGCCATAAAATTTTGCAATCCACTTTACCTTTTCCGTTTTTTGTGTTAAAATTTTAAGTAATTTATGGGGACAATGTCGTCCGCCCTTGTTGGCGGCTGCATTGTTCCCTTTTTTTACTTATAATGGAGGTGGATGGTATGGACCGCATTGACCGCAAAATCATTGATATTCTGCAAACAAACGCACGCGCCCCGCTGAAAGAAATTGCCGACCGGGTGTTCCTGTCCTCCCCTGCGGTTTCGGCCCGCATTGCCAAACTGGAAAAAGACGGCGTACTGACCGGCTATCAGGCGCAGGTTGCCCCGCTCAAGCTGGGGCAGCTGGTCAAGGCGTTCATCAACCTGGATATGGACCCCAAGCTCAAGCCGGAGTTTTACCCCTACATCCAAAGCTGCGGCAATGTTGTGGAGTGCAACTGCGTGACTGGCGATTACAGCATGCTGATTGAAGTGCTGTTTGGCACCACGCAGGAGTTGGATACCTTTATCAACCATCTGCAGCAGTTTGGCCGTACCCGCACGCAGATCGTGTTTTCCACCCCGGTGGAGCACCGCGGCCTGCCGGTGAGCGAACCGGAGGAAGAACCGGCGGCGGAAACCTGACTGCCTGTTCCCGCCTTTTCCCATCCCTGTCCTGAATATGGGCGGGGATTTTTTTATTTTACCTGTTGACAGCTGTGTATATTGCGTATATACTGTATATATAGCATATGAACAGTTCAGATTGCAAGGAGGAACACGGCATGGAGCTGTATATCTCCAATTCCGGCCAGGAACCCATTTACGCGCAGATCACCCGGCAGATCAAAGCCAAAATTTTGAACGGCGAATTGCAGCAGGGCGATGCACTGCCCAGCATCCGCCTGTTGGCGAAGGAGCTGCGCATCAGCGTGATCACCACCAAGCGCGCGTATGAAGACCTGGAGGCCGATGGTTTTATTACCACCATGCCGGGGCGCGGCAGCTTTGTTGCACCGCAAAACCCGGCCCTACACCGGGAGGAAAGCTTAAAACAGATGGAAGAGCACCTGCAGCACGCCATTGATGCCGCGCGGCGCGGCGGCATTACCAAAGACGAAGTGCGCGAAACCCTTGACCTTTTGTGGGAGGAATCATGATGGCTGAACCTTTGGCCGCCGCACTGCATGGTGTGGCAAAACATTACCACGGTTTTACCCTTGGCCCGCTGAACCTGGAAATTCCCGCCGGGAGCATTGTTGGCCTGATTGGTGAAAACGGCGCGGGCAAAACCACCCTGCTCAAACTGCTGACCGGTGTAAACCGCCCGGATGCCGGCACCGTGGAGCTGCTGAGCGCCACCCCAGATGATGCCGCCGTGCGCGCGAAAATTGGCGTTGTGTTTGAGGATGCCTATTTTTATGAATCGCTGACCCCCGCGCAGGTTGGTGCCAGCCTGCGCGGCATATTTGGCCCAGTGTGGGATGCCGGTTATTTCGCCGCTCTGCTGGAGCAGTTCCACCTGCCGCCGAAAAAGAGCATCAAAGAACTCAGCCGCGGCATGCGGATGAAGCTGAACCTTGCCAGCGCTTTGGCCCACCGGCCGGGGCTGCTGGTGCTGGACGAAGCCACCTCCGGGCTGGACCCCGCCGCCCGCAGCGAGATTTTGGATATCCTGCTTGATTTTATCCAGGATGAGCGCCACAGCGTGCTGTTGAGCAGCCACATTACCACCGACCTGGAACAGATCGCCGATACCATTGCCTACCTGCACCACGGGCAGCTGCTGTTTGCCAAAAACAAGGATGACCTGATGGAAGAATACGGCATTCTGCGGTGCAGCCAGCAGGACCTTGACCGCCTGCCGCCGGAGTGGATCGCCGCCACCTGCCGCACCGCCGCCGGCTGCGAAAGCCTGGTACACCCGCGGGTCAGCGTCCTGCGCGCATTGCCCGGTGTGGTATGCGATGCCGCCAGCATTGATGACATCATGCGTCTGACCAGCAAGGAGGGATAACAATGAAAGGTCTTTTGTGCAAAGACTGGGCCATTTTGGTGAACAGCTACAAGAAAAATTTCCTTATTATGGTTGTGCTTTATCTTGGCATGGCGGTCTGCCTGCATATGGATTACCTGTACTATGCGCTGGTTGCCGTGTGCGGCGTTTACGCATCCAGCACCATGAATTTTGATGATTCCGCCCACTGGGATACCTATGCCCGCACCCTGCCGGTCACACCGGGGCAGATTGTTGGCTGCAAGTACCTGTTGGGGCTGCTGCTCACCCTGTTTGGCAGCGTTTGCGCCGCGGTGGGGATTTTCCTTGCCGGCCAATACACAGATGTGTTGGAAGCGGCATTCTCGATTCTGGTCATTGCCGCGTTTTCCCTGCTGCTGTTTGCCGTCAACATGCCGTTTTCCTACAAATTCGGCGCGGTGCGTGCCGGCACCTGGGTGTACCTGGTCACATTCTTTGGTGTTTTCCTCATAATTTTTGCCATGGAGCATCTGCCCTATCTGCAGCGTTCTTCCGTCATTTCCCAGCTGGACGCTTTGGGCAATGCCCTCACCGCGCAGCCGGTGCTTTTGTTGCTGCCCTGCGCGGCCGTGCTGCTGCTCTACCTTGGCAGCTGGGCCTTGAGCGTACAAATTTATCAGCGCAAAGAGTTTTGAGGGAATTCCTGGTTCTTTTGCTCGGCGGTAAAAACGCTGAGTGAAAACACGCCGGATCAGGCCGGAGCAGCTAAAAACCGGCAATCCGCTATTGACAAACCGGCACCCGTGCGGTAAAATAATTAAGTATTCAATGCGGGTGTCGTACAACGGCTAGTACATCAGCCTTCCAAGCTGGGGACGAGGGTTCGACTCCCTTCACCCGCTCCATATAAAAACAGCGCAGAATCGAAAGATTCTGCGCTGTTTTTCTGCTCAAGTACCCACTTTCTTTTTTACCCAATACCAAAACAGGCAGTGTCCTTCTCCCCTTTCCGGGAGCGGCACTGCCTGTTTTTATTCTATTAAAGTTTCTTCGGTTCCCTTCTTTTCAAAGAAGGAACAAAACTCCCGTAACTTTACTGCTGCTGTTCCGCGCGCTTTTTGGCGATGGCGGCCAGGGCATCCTTGCGGGACAGGTTGATGCGACCCTGCTGGTCGATGTCGGTTACCATAACGATGATGGGATCGCCCACGGCAACAACATCTTCCACATGCTCTACACGGTGGTCGTCCAGCTTAGAGATGTGAACCAGACCTTCCTTGCCCGGGGCAATCTCAACAAATGCGCCAAAGTTCATCAGGCGGGTCACGCGGCCCTTGTAGATAGCGCCCACTTCGGGATCTTCCACAATGGTCTTGATGGTGGAAATCGCGCGCTTGGCGTCGTCCTGATCCACAGCGGAGATAAAGACGTGGCCGTCCTCCTCAATGTCGATCTTGCAGTTGAAGTTGGCGCACATTTCCTGAATGACCTTGCCGCCCTTACCGATGACGTCCTTGATCTTGTCAACGGGGATTTGCATGCTGAACATCTTGGGTGCATACTTGGAAAGCTCTGCGCGCGGCTCGGCAATGCAGGGCTTGATGATCTCGTCCAGGATGAACAGGCGGCCCTTGCGGCACTTTTCCAGTGCTTCGGCCACAATATCATAGGTCAGGCCGTCCACCTTAATATCCATCTGGATAGCGGTAATACCGCGGCGGGTGCCGCCAACCTTAAAGTCCATATCGCCGTGGAAGTCCTCCACGCCCTGGATATCCAGCATGGTCATCCAGCGGCCGCCGTGCAGCGGGTCGCCATCGGTGATCAGGCCGCAGGAGATACCGGCAACCGGTGCCTTGATGGGCACACCAGCATCCATCAGGGCCAGGGTGGAAGCGCAAATAGAAGCCTGAGAGGTGGAGCCGTTGGAGCTCATGATTTCAGAAACGGTACGGATGGTGTACGGGAACTCTTCCATGCTGGGCAGCACGGGGATCAGGGCACGCTCCGCCAGGTTGCCGTGGCCGATCTCGCGGCGGCCGGGGCTGCGGGGTGCGCGGGCTTCGCCGGTGGAGTACGGCGGCATGTTATAGTGATGGATGTAGCGCTTGAGCGGGGTGTCGGACAGGTCGTCCATTATCTGGGCATCTTTGGTGGAGCCCAAGGTGCAGATGGTCAGGGCCTGGGTCTGGCCGCGGGTGAACAGGCCGGAGCCGTGCACACGGGGCAGCACACCGACTTCGGCGGCCAGCGGGCGGATCTCATTGATGCCGCGGCCGTCAACACGCTTGCCTTCTTCCAGCAGCCAGGTGCGCACAACCTTCTTCTGCAGCTTATAGCTGATCAGATCCAGGTCGGCGGCGCTCAGTTCGGGGTGTTCCTCGGCAATAGCATCCATGATGGGCAGCATGGCGGCATCGCGGACGTTTTTGTCGTCGGTGTTCATGGCAGCCTTGACATCTTCCAGGTGCTTGGCGTACACATCCGCCAACAGAGCGTGGTCCAGTTCCACCGGGGTAAAGCTCTTCTTCGGCTTGCCGATCTCTGCAACAATGCCGTTCATAAAGGTGAGCAGCTTTTTGATTTCCTCATGGCCAGCCTTGATGGCGTCCATCATGACCTCTTCGGTCACTTCGTTGGCGCCGGCTTCAATCATGACGATCTTTTCCATGCTGGCAGCCAGGGTCAGGGCCAGGTCAGAGCGCTCGCGCTGCTCCTTGGTGGGGTTCAGCACGATCTCGCCGTCCACATAGCCGACTGCCACGCCGCCGATGGGGCCATTCCAGGGAATATCCGACATGGCAATGGCGAGAGACGCGCCGTTCATACCGGCAATCTCAGGGGAGCAGTCCGGGTCAAGGCTCATCACAGTCATGGTCACGCAGACATCGTTGCGCATATCCTTGGGGAACAGCGGGCGGATGGGGCGGTCAACCACGCGGGAGGACAGGATGGCGTGTTCACCGGGGCGGCCTTCGCGGCGCATAAAGGAGCCAGGAATACGGCCGGCGGCGTACAGCTTTTCTTCAAATTCCACGCTCAGGGGGAAGAAATCCACCCCTTCACGCGGCTTTTCGCTCATGGTAACATTGCACAGCACGCAGGTTTCGCCATAGCGGATCATTGCGCTGCCATTGGCAAGGCCGCAGAGCTTGCCGGTTTCCACCACAAACGGGCGGCCGGCAAAAGTTGTTTCAAACTTGCGGTAGTTGGGGAAAGTTGCCTTACGGGATGCAAATTCCAGTGCCATAGTAATTCTCCTTCTGATATAATTTTTGATACCTGGTGGGAATATGCGGTTCAGGCAGCCCCATGCTTTGAGCAATAAATCCAGCGGCGGAACGGTTGTTTTGCTCCGGCGTTCGATTTACTGCACAAACCATGCGGGCGGCCAAAAACATTAAGTTAGGAGGGAGGAGTTAGGAGTTACAGCACTGACCAAAGGTACCGCACATTACATTGTAAAAGGCAGTGGGATATAATGGACTGGCAACGGTGGCCGGAGTGCCAAAGTACCGTTCTTCTCTCTCGGGGTCCTAAGGCAACACCGCACAATTCCCGCCTTACGGCTTAAGCACCGCTCCGGCAGCTGCGGCACGGCATCTGCGTTGCCAAAATGCTCGATAAGACATCCAGTATTATCTGCGCTTTTGGCTTAGCATCTGCCGCACCTCGCTCGCCGTATCGGCACTTAGAATTATGCGGTATTGCCCTAACTTTATTCAATATGATTACAGGCCAGCGGCAGAGCATAATAAAAATGAATGCCGGAACACCTGCTGAAATATAGAAAATGGGCAGGGCGCACATACAGCGCCCTGCCCGTTTTGCGAATTACTTGCGCAGACCCAGTTCAGCGATCAGAGCACGGTAACGGTTGATGTCCTTCTTCTGCAGATAGGCCAGCAGGTTACGGCGGCGGCCGACCATCTTGAACAGACCACGACGGCTGTGGTTGTCGTTCTTGTTGGTCTTCAGGTGCTCAGTCAGGTGGTTGATGCGTGCGGTCAGCAGCGCAACCTGAACTTCCGGAGAACCGGTGTCACCCTCATGGATGGCGGCTTTTGCAATGATGGGCTGTTTTTCGATAGCAGACTTCTGGCTCATAGTAGTAATACCTCGCTTTATAATATTTGCCTACGGCGCAGCAAAGGGCAATCAAGGCTCCCTGATGCAGGGCATACACCCAAAGCCGGGCCGCGGTAACATTTAGATTATAGCATATCCGGCATAGCGTGGCAAGCCGTAACAGCAAAAAAACTGCACAGATTTTGCCCTGCTTTTCCGGCATGGGTCACAGGGTCACGTTTTTCAGATTGCGCAGATCCCTGCTTTCGCGGAAATCCTCATAATCCAGGCTCAGGTTCGGGTTGTAATAGGGGTCATGCAGGATATTCTGCTTACCGTGTACCTCATACAGGCGGGCCTGCTCCTTGGCAAAGCGGGCCTTTTTGGCGGGGTCTTCCTCGTCCGAACCGCGGGATTTGCTTTCGTGGTGATACAGCTCCGCATAGGGGGTCCACACAATACGCCAGCCTTTTTCCCGCAGGCGCAGGCAGAAATCCACATCGTTGAATGCAACCGTAAAGGCTTCATCCAACCCGCCAACGGCATCATAAGCCGATGTGCGCACCAGCAGGCAGGCCGCAGTGCAGGCGGAATAATCCTGCACGGTGGCCAGGCGGAACATGTACCCGCTACCGCCGCGCTTGTGGTACTTGTGGCTGTGGCCCGCATACCCACCCAAACCGGTGATAATGCCCGCGTGCTGGATGGTATCGTCCGGGTAATACAGCATGGCGCCGCAGGCCGCCACGCCGGGCTGGCTGGCTTCGGCCACCATCTGGGTCAGCCAGTTTCCGCTGATGATTTCAATATCGTTGTTGAGCAGCAGTAAGAACTTGCCGTTGGCAAACTTGCGGCCAAAGTTATTGATGCGGCTGAAATTGAACCCGCCGCTGTAAGCCACCACGCGGCAGTTGGCATAGCGGTCCGGCAGCTTTTCATAATAAGCCTTTGTGGCGGGGTCGGTGGAGTTATTTTCGATGACGATCACTTCAAACGCTTCGTACAGCGTTTTGGAGTACAGGCTGAACAGACATTTTTCCAGGTCGTCCACATGGTCCTTGTTGGGGATCAGGATGGACACCAGCGGTTCCGGCTCCGGCAGTTCCCACTGCACATGGCAGGTACCGGGGAAGATGCCCTCCTCTACCCTGCCGCTGCGGCCGGTTGCCGCCAGGTGGTCCGCCACGGCTTTCTGCGCGGCTTTTACCACATAGGGCTTGGCCTCGGTGCCGCCGGATGTGGACGCCGCATGAACCCGCCAGTAATACAGCACCTGCGGGATATGCAGCGGTGCGGCGTTGGCGTCTTTCGCCTGCATGGCGTCGATCAGCCGCAGGAACAGATCATGATCCTGTGCGCCGTCACACTCCGGGCGCTCCCCGCCGATGGCATCAAACAGACTTTTGCGGAACACGGCCAGGTGGCAGATGTAGTTGCAGGCCATCAGGTATTCCGGCGCATAGTCCGGCTTAAAGTGGGCCACATGGGCGGTTTTGGGGCTTTTGCGGAAAAGGGCTTCATCGCTGTAGGCGAAATCGGCCCCCGTTTTTTGCAGTTCTTTGCCCATGCAGTAGATAGCGTGCGGGGCCAGGATGTCATCATGGTCTGCCAGAGCCAGATATTCCCCCTGTGCCAGCCGGGCCGCCGCGTTGGTGTTGGCCGCAATGCCCTTGTTTTCAATTTTCACATAGCGAATGCGCGGGTTGGCCGCCACGTGCTTTTGCACCAGCTCCCCCACATAAGTGTGGGCATCGTCCGAAGCATCCGCCAGGCAGAGCTGCCAGTTGTGGGCGGTCTGGTTTTCCACACTATCGAGAAATTCTGTTAAAAAGTTTTGCGGCGTATTGTACAGCGGCGTTAAAATAGAAATGATGGGGAAGGTTTCCGCCGCGGGGTCGCTGCGCTGGGCTTCCAGCGCCATGTTGGACGGCCAGTACCGCGCCCGCTTGCCGAAAAAGCGCCGTTTGAAAAAGCCCGCCGCGCGCACGCACATGGTGCCAATGCCCTGTTCCTTCGTCAAGGTACGGGCATAGCCAAATAGTTCTTTGATGCGCTTGGCCTGCTGGTTCATAACGTTACGTCCTTTCGGGTGTCAGATTGTTGGGGGTTGTTCCGGTTCGGGTTCAGGCAGTCCGTCTGCCATGTTTGGGGGTTGGAATCGATGTACAGCCAGATGATTTCATAATCTGTCTGGGTACGGATGACGTGGTCATGGAAGGATTTTTGCCAGATGGGGTGATGGAGGTGTTTGGTTACGCAGCTCTTTAATTGTTGGACGATGTTGGAAACCGTAGGGGCGCGCATTGCGCGCCCGTCGCCCTGGATCAAAAGCAGCAAATGCACATGGTTGGGCATAACCGCGTATTTTTCCAGATGCACCGTCGGATATTTATCAGGGATTTGCAAAATAGCCTGTTCAACCACATTCCCTATCGCAGAGAGTTCCGGGCAAGGTGACGGGCGCGCAATGCGCGCCCCTACGGCCTGGGAATTCTGCCGCAATCGGGTGGGTTCTTTCCAAAATAAATGCACTCTGCCCTGCGTACAGAAGGTTATGAAATATGCACCATTTTGGCTGTAATCATATCCCTGCAAACGGTTTGGCACTCTTGTATGATACTGCATGCCGTTCACCAAATATAAAAATCCTGATATACTTTACCCATCCAGCCCGTTTGCCTGGCGCTCCATGTTTTCTACAATGATCTTGTGCAAATCGCCCTGGCTGGCGGCGTATTCCAGCACCTTCCAGGGAGTATCGGTGTGGTAATGCACTTTCACCACTTCCTCATCCCCTACCACGATCAGACAGTCGCCCTCGGCGCTGGCCATGATTCCGGCGCGGATGTCATCCTCGTCCAGGTTGCTGCCTTCGATCAAAAACTGGGTATCAAACTTATTTACCATTGTTTTATCCTCTGCCCCGTTTTATTTCAGCCCAAAGTTTTCAAACAGGTTGTTGAAATGCGGGTTATAGTACGGGTCATAATGATCAATATATTCGTGATACTTCGTGTAAAAGTTTGCCTTTTCGCGGGCATAGCGGGCGGCGTTTTCCGGGGTGGTGTCCAGCCCGCGGCTCTTGCTCTCGTAATGGTAGGCTTCGGCACGGGGGGTGTACACATTCAGCAGGCCCTTCTGCCACAGCTTCAGGCAGTAATCCACATCGTTATAGGCCACGGCGAACTTGGCTTCGTCCAGGCCGCCCGCCGCGCGGTACAGCTCCGTTTTGGTCATCAGGCAGGCACCCGTCACGGCCATATAGTCCTGCGTGGTGACAAGGCGGTACAAATCGCCCACAGCCTTGCGCGGGTAGCTCTTGTGGCTGTGGCCTGCACTGCCGTTGATGCCCATAATCACGCCCGCATGCTGGATGGTATCATCCGGGTAATAGAGCTTTGCGCCCACAGCACCCACATCCGGCCGCTGGGAATAGCTCAGCAGCTCCCGCAGAAAATCATGGCTGAGTACCTCGATATCGTTGTTCAGCAGCAGCAGATGCTCGCCCTTGGCAAAGCGCGCACCAAGGTTGTTGACGGCAGAAAAGTTAAACGGCCCCACATAGGTCACCACCCGGCTGTTGGGGTAACGCTCCGGCATGGTTTTGTAGTAGGCAAATGTTTCCTGCTGTTCAGAGTTATTTTCAATGACCAGGACTTCAAAGTTATCATAGCCTGCGTTGGCATACAGGCTTTTCAGGCAGCGGTCCAAATCGTCAATATGGTCTTTGTTGGGGATCATCACGCTGACCAGCGGGTGGCCGGTCAGTTCATACCGCACCTGGAACGCGCCGGGCACCCCCTCCACCTGCATGGCTTTGCCGGGCAGGTTCAGCCGCTGGAGCTGGGCATCAATCGCGCGCACACCGGCCGCCAGAGCATAGGGCTTCGCCTCCATGCCCGCCGCGGTGGAACCCGCATGGCCGCGCCAGATATAGAGCACCTTTTTGATATGGGCAATTTTATCCCGCGTGGTCTGTTCGGTCAGGCGCAGCATCAGGTCATGGTCCTGTGCACCATCGTACTCACTGGATTCATATGCACCGGCACGGTCCAGCAATGCGCGGGAGAACACCGCCAGATGGGTGATGAAGTTGACCCCGCGCAGATAGTCCGGCGCAAAGTCCGGCTTAAAGTGGTAGCCGCCCAGCTGTTTCAAATCCGCCGAAAGCACGATCTCATCGCTGTACACCAGCTCGGCTCCCTGGCTTTGCAGGGTTTTCACGCTCTCATACAGCGCGTTGGGGTACAGCACATCGTCATGGTCCAGCAGGGCGATATACGTTCCCGTTGCCAGCGCAAAGCCTGCCGTGGTGTTGGCCGCAATGCCGCCGTTTTCCACTTTCTTATACAGGATGCGCGGATCCTTTGCCGCGGCCTTGCTGGCATGGGTGCTGAACGCGGCATGGGCTGCGTCCGAAGCATCCACCAGCACCAGCTGCCAGTGGGGGTAGGTCTGCTTTTGCACGCTGGCCAGCATCTGGCCAAAGAACTTTTCCGGCGTGTTGTACAGTGGCACTACAACGCTTACCACCGGTCCCGGCTTGCCGTCTGCGTACTCGGCGCGCTGGGCTTTCAGCTCCCGGCGCAGGGGCAGGTCTGCCCGGTGCTGCCAGGAATCATGGTGGAACGCCAGCCCCACGCGGAAGGTCACATCGCGCCACAGCTGCTCGGCACCCTGCTCTTTCAGGGTGGCGGCACTGCGGCGGGCAAGGTCTGACAAATGGGCGGGGTTCAGCAGGCGTTTGGCCATGCCGCCCACACTGTCCGCCTGGGCCACATCCGCCGGGCGGTTCTGGTTCGGGTCCTGTGCCATGCGCCTTATCCCTCCACTTTGTCCGCCTTCATGGCGTCCTTCTTTTCAAACTTGCGGTATTCCGCCGTCACCTCTTTGGTGGGGCCAAGGCGGCGCAGGTGGCCGTGGTCCAGCCAGGCCACCTTATTGCACATGCGCTCAATCTGCTCAATGGAATGGCTGACCAGAATCACGGTCGTGCCGCCGGAAAGCAGCTCCGCCATGCGCTTCTCACACTTTTCCTGGAACAGGAAATCACCGACCGAAAGGATCTCATCCGCAATCAGGATATCCGGCTTGGTCATGGTTGCCACGGCAAAGGCCAGGCGCGCCACCATGCCGGAGGAATAGTTTTTCAGCGGCACATCCAAAAATTCCTGCAGCTCGCTGAACTCCACAATATCGTCAAACTTGGAATCAATATACTTGGGGGTATAGCCCAGGACCGTTCCGTTCAGGTAGATGTTTTCCCGCGCGGTCAAATCCATGTCAAAACCGGCACCCAGTTCGATCAGCGGCGCAATGGTGCCGTTCACCGTCACTTTACCGGCGCTGGGCTTGTAGACGCCGGAAATCACTTTCAGCAGCGTACTTTTGCCGGAGCCGTTCAGGCCGATCAAGCCGTAAAAATCCCCCGGCATAATGTCAAAGCTAACATCCGAAAGGGCGAAGAATTCATCAAATCGCACACCGCCGTGCAAAAGGGCCACAAAATATTCTTTCAGACTTTCGTGCTTTTCTTTTGCCAGGTTAAAACGCATCGAAACATGGTCGATGGAAATAATGGGCTGTTGCTTTTGTTCGCTCATCTTGCAGCCCCCTTACATATACAGGACAAATTTGTCCTGGTTCTTTTTGAATACATACACACCGATCCCCAGACTGAGCGCAGAACACAGGAAAGGAATCAGCACCATGTTCAGGGTCAGGCCGGTGCCCCACATCACGCAAGAACGCACCGCCGTGATGTACCAGTAGATGGGGTTCAGGTTGATGACAGCCTGCATCCAGGATGCCATCTGACTGGGGTCATAGAAAATGGCACTGCCGTATACCAGCAGGGTGCAGAAGACCTCCCAGATGTGCATGATATCGCGCACAAAGACATACATCGTGGACAGGATCAGCCCAACGCCCAGGCTGAAAACGAACAGCATAACAATGGGATACACCGCCAGCAGCACCGTGCGCAGCGAAATATGGGACCAGGTAACCAACGCTACAAAGAAGAGCGCCACCAGGCTGAAAAAGAAGTTGACCAGCGCAAAGCAGCATTTTTCCAGTGGAAAAATGTACTTGGGGATATAGACCTTGCGCAGCAGCGGGCCGTTTTTCAGCACGCTTTCCATCGCCATGCTGGTGGATTCGCGGAAGAAGTTGAACATCAACTGGCCAATGATCAAAAACAGCGGGAAATCCTCAATGCCATCCCCGCGCTGGTTGAACAGCGCGCCGAACACAGCCCACATGACAAGGCAGGTTAGCAGCGGGTTGAGCACGCTCCAGGCAACGCCCAGCACGCTGCGGCGGTACTTGAGCTTAAAATCCCGCGTGATGAGGTTTTGCAGCAGGTAGCGGTATTTCCAGAAACTTGCAAACGAGTTTTTTAAATTCTGCACATCGGTTCCCCTGAATCAGTATTTTTCAAAGTATTCAAACTTCTGCTCGGCAAAGGGCGTGTGCTCTTTGTCCTTGGCGCTGGTCTTATGCTCGCAGCCGCAGTCCGGCCACTGAACGTTGACGGTCGGGTCATCATAGGGGATACCGCCCTCTGCGGTCGGATCATATACGTCGGTACACTTATAGCAGAATTCCGCCACATCAGACAGCACCAGAAAGCCATGGGCAAAGCCTTCCGGGATATAGAACATCTTTTTGTTCTCGGCGGAAAGGGTCACACCCACCCACTTGCCAAAGGTTTTGCTGTTGGGGCGGCAGTCCACGGCAACGTCGTACACTTCGCCCATGGTCACACGCACCAGCTTGCCCTGGGTATGGTTCTTCTGGAAATGCAGGCCGCGCAGCACGCCCTTAGTGGAGCGGCTCTGGTTATCCTGTACAAAGGGCTTGTCAATCCCGGCGGCGGCGAAATCGTCGATCTGATAAGTCTCCATAAAATAACCGCGGTCATCGCCAAACACGGTCGGTTCGATCACAACAACGCCGGGGATTTCGGTTTCAATAAAATTAAACTTACCCATTTTTTCATATTCTCCTTTTATCGTTCGGGCTTTGCCCGTAGAATAACATAATAATACAGATACATTATATTCTGTTTCCGGTTTTTGCGCAAGACTTCCTGAATAAATGGCCGCCTTGCTGTAACAAATGGGCGGAAAAATCCGTTTATTTGGGTAAGAGGGCACCGTAAAACAGAAAATGACATTGCGGCCGGCCTTCCCCTATCCCGCAAATTTATGCTACAATGGATGCGAGGTGAACATGATGACAAAAACTGAGGCACGCGCACAGGCCAAGGCACTGCGCAAAAATCTGGACCTGCACGCCATCGGCGCTGCCATGACCCAGCAACTGTTTGCCCTGCCGGCATGGCGGCAGGCGGGCACGGTGTTCTGCTTTGTTTCCATGCGGGACGAACCGGACACCACCGCTATTTTGCAGCAGGCCCTGGTCAGCGGCAAGCGCCTGTGCGTGCCGCGCTGCCTGCCGGGCAATGACGGGCGGATGGAGCTTGTGGAAATCACCAGCCTGAACGACCTGCAGCCGGGGCGGTACGGGATTCTGGAGCCCTGCGGCGGCCGCACCATCGCCGCATTGGAGCCGGGCGCACTGGCCTTGATTCCCTGCCTTGCTGTGGACAAGCAGGGGGTGCGCCTTGGCCGCGGAGCCGGGTATTATGACCGGTTTCTTACCCGCTTTGGGCAGACCGGCCCCAAACTTTTGCTCTGCCCGGAGGCACTGGTCTTTCCCGCGCTGCCCACGGACGAATGGGATGTTCCCTTTACCCCCGGTGAAATATTGACGGAAAATGGGGTAAAATAAAAACAGTGGCGCATTTGCCGCACCCTGCCCCCCTGCTTGCCCCCGCTGCGCATTCCAACAACACAACCTACGCAGCCCTGCATCATACAGGGCCGCGCAAGATAAAGGAGATTTTTTATGAAAAAGCTGACATTATTTCTGGCTGCTGCCCTGCTGGCTGCCAGCTTTGCTGCGTGCGGAAATTCCGGCGCGTCTTCCTCCACAGCGCCGGAGCCAACGGCCATCCCGGATGACATCCTGAACGCCCCGGCTACCAAGCCGGACCCGGACATGGAGATCGATCCCGGTTTCGGTGTTGACCCGGAGGACAGCAGTGCTGCGCTCCAGCCGGAACCGGATGCCGAGCTGAGCGGCATTGTGGACCAGATCTATGCCGCACACCCGGTTGACCTGATGATGGTGGAAACGACCGCCGTGGACCTGACCAACGCCGAGTGGTACCCCTACCAGACCGGCCTGAACGAAGAGCAGATCACCAAGGTGGATGCCGCTGTAACCAGCGAGCCAGGTGTCGGCAGCCAGGCTTACTGCATGGTACTGGTGCGCCTGAAAGACAAAGCCAATGGTGATGAGATTGCCGAAGCCATGCTGGACGGCATTGACATGCACAAGTGGGTCTGCGTGGCGGCCGACAAGGCCAGCGTTGCCACTTTTGACGACAAGGTTCTGTTCGTTATGGCTGGCAGCGAACTGGTGGATGTAGACGCCCTGATGACGGATGCCGCCAACGCCCTTGGTGTAACTTTTGGTTACAATATGAGCAAGGAATCCGCTGAAGATTACGGCGAACTTCCGGATGAGCTGCTGGCTACCCCCGCGGTTGTTGGCTAATTTTTTACCGCTCTTTCAAAAATTTGCATAAAAAATGCGCCTGTGCTCAAAGCAAGCACAGGCGCATTTTATTGGCAATGCTGTAACTTATAATTACAGGAAGATGTACTTTAGGATGAACAGCACGGTCAGAACATACATCAGCGGGGTGATCTTCTTTTCCTTAGCCTTACCGGACAGCAGGTTAATCAGCGTCCAGGAAACAACGCCGATTGCAATGCCTTCGGAGATGCTGTAAGCCAGCGGCATGACCAGGATGGTCAGGAAAGCCGGGATGGCATCCGTCATATCGTCGAAGTTGATCTTGGCAACAGCGCCCATCATGTAGAAACCAACAACGATCAGGGCCGGAGCAGTTGCAAAGGAAGGGATGGTCAGGAACAGGGGGCTGAAAATGCTGGCCAGCAGGAACAGCACAGCGGTGGTAGCTGCGGTCAGACCGGTGCGGCCGCCCTCGGTAACGCCGGAAGCACTTTCAACATAGGTGGTGGTGGTGGAAGTACCCAGCACAGCACCGGCGCTGGTTGCGATAGCGTCAGCCAGCAGGGCGCCCTTGATGCGGGGCAACTTGCCCTCTTCGTCCAGCATATCGGCCTTGGACGCAACACCAATCAGGGTGCCCAGGGTATCGAACAGGTCGACAAAGAGGAAAGCGAACATAACAACGATGAAGTTGCCAATATTAAAGTTGGTGAAATCCAGGTTGAACACCTGGCCGAAGGTATTGCCCAGGGAGCTGAAGTCAAAGCTGACGAATGCGGTGGGGATGACAGAGTACATGCCAGCTTCTGCATCCGGCACATAGATGCCGGTCAGTTCGCAGATGATGCCCAGCACCCAGGTCAGGATAATGCCGTACAGGATAGCGCCCTTGACGTTCTTGATGAGCATAACGGCGATCAGCAGCACGCCGATCAGAGTCAGCAGAGCACCGATGCCAACGCTGTGGAAGGTTTCGCCCTTGAAGTGCTGGTAGGTCAGCAGGGTGGAATCGCTGTTGACGATGAGCTTGGCGTTCTGCAGGCCGACAAAGGCAACAAACAGGCCAATGCCCACGCTGACAGCGGATTTCAGCGTCAGGGGGATGGCGTTGAAGATGGCCTCGCGCACATTGGTCAGGGACAGCACGATGAAGACGATGCCTTCAACAAAGACGGCCAGCAGAGCCATCTGCCAGCTGTAGCCCATGGAGAGGACAACGGTGTAGGCAAAGTAGGCGTTCAGGCCCATGCCGGGTGCCAGTGCAAAGGGGTAATTTGCCAGGAACGCCATGAGCATGGTACCGACAAATGCTGCCAGAGAAGTGGCGATCAGAACTGCCTTTGCATCCATACCGGCTGCAGACAGAATGTTGGGGTTGACCGCAAGAATGTAAGCCATCGTCATAAAGGTCGTGATACCGGCCATGACTTCGGTTTTTACATCTGTGTGGTTCTCTTTCAGGTGGAAGAATTTTTCCATGATGTACCTCCGTTTTCAAAACGTTACTTCCGGGGCACACCAAAAGCGCCCGCACAGCGGGATTTTTTAGCAGGCATGCCCGCCGCGCCGCAGGTTTCCGCAAACGACGCAACATTTTTATTCTTGCCTATTCCTTTGCATTTGTAAACGGTATTTGTGAAAATAATTGCAGTTCTGCGTCAAACCATTTATCTGCCGCTCTTCCCCGCCCTGCCGCCGGGCAGCAAAAAGGGCCGCACCCCTGCGGGTACGGCCCTTAAATGAGCAGCAGAAATTATGCCTTGGCGGCTTTGATCTCCTTGATCAGTTCGGGAACGACTTTGTACAGGTCGCCAACAATGCCATAGGAAGCAATGCCGAAGATGGGGGCATTTTCATTCTTGTTGATGGCGATGATGGTCTCGGAATCCTGCATGCCGGCAACGTGCTGGATGGCACCGGAGATGCCCAGAGCAACATAGATGCGGGGATGCACGGTCTTGCCGGTCTGGCCGACCTGATGGTCAGCAGACAGCCAGCCTTCATCGGTAACGGCACGGGAAGCACCGACAACGCCGCCCAGGGCACCAGCCAGCTCTTCGGCCAGGGCAATGCCCTTTTCGGGGTCAGAGCTGATACCACGGCCAACGGAAACAACCACATCAGCACCGATCAGGTCAACCAGCTTCTTAGCGCTCTTCTTGATGTCCAGGATCTCAACATGGATATCGTCAGCAGTCAGAGCGGGGGTAACCTTCTCAACAACAACCTTGGCAGCACCAGCTTCGTCGAACGGCTGGGTCTGCATAACGCCGGGGCGCACGGTGGACATCTGCGGGCGGAAGCGCGGGCAGATGATGGTGGCCATCAGGTGGCCGCCGAATGCGGGACGGGTCATCTTCAGGTTGGTGTTCTCTTCAAACTTGGTGTTGTCCACATCAATGGTGGAGGTGGTGCGCAGGAAGTCCTTATACTTGGCGACATCCACATCCAAGTGGGTGCAGTCAGCAGTCAGGCCGGTGTGCAGGCGGGCTGCGCAGCGGGGGCCAAGGTCACGGCCCAGGTTGGTAGCGCCAATCAGCATAATTTCCGGCTTTTTCTCCATGATGAGGTCACACAGAACCTTGGCATAGCCATCGGTGGTGTAGTCCTTCAGCAGGGGGCTGTCGATATAGTAAACGCGGTCTGCGCCGTAGCCACCGAGAGCCTTGAGGTAGTCCTCGTTGACCTCGCTGCCCATCACAACGCCGCACAGCTCAACGCCAAGGTCGTTGGCCAGCTTGCGGCCTTCACTCAGCAGCTGATAGCTGATGGCCTGTACCTGGCCTTCGCGCTGTTCGCAGAATACCCACACGCCCTTGAAGGCGGCGGTGTCCATTGCATTGAATTCAGCCATTGTACTTCTCTCCTCTCTCAAATCAGGTGCTTGTCGTTCAGGATGCCAACCAGCTGGGCAGCATCCTCAACCATCATGCCGGCGCCCTTGACCGGGGGAGCAAAAGACTTGTAAACGTTCGTCGGGGAGCCCTTCAGGCCGATGGTGTCGGTCTCAATGAGGGGATCATCCTTCAGAGCATTGTAGTCGAACACTTCAACGGGCTTGTCATAGCACTCAAAAATGCCGGAAACGCTCATGTAACGCGGGGTGTTCAGCTCCTTGATGCAGGTCAGCAGGCAGGGGGTGTTCACCTTCAGCTCCATGTAGCCATCTTCAAGCTGGCGCTTGACGATCAGGGAGTTGCCGTCCTTCTTGATATCGGTAACATAGGTGACCTGGGGCAGGTGCAGCTTTTCAGCAATCTGCGGGCCAACCTGTGCAGTGTCGCCGTCGATAGCCTGACGGCCGCAGAAAACGATATCCTCCGGGCCAACGCCGATCTTGTTAACGGCAGCTGCCAGGATCTGGGAAGTTGCAAAGGTATCGGAACCGCCGAACTCACGGGCAGATACCAGCACGCCGCGGTCAGCACCGCGGGCGATCAGCTCACGAAGCATGCCTTCTGCCGGCGGCGGGCCCATGGTAACAACAACAACTTCGCAGCCGGTCTCATCTTTCAGCTGCAGGGCAGCCTCAACGGCGTTCAGGTCGTCGGGGTTGGTGATGGTTGCCATCGCAGCACGGTCCATGGTGCCGTCAGCCTTGACAGCAACCTTGCCCTGTGTATCGGGAACCTGTTTGACACAAACAATAGCTTTCATTGTACGTCTTGCCTCCTTACTTCAGCAGCGCGCCGGAGATGACCATCATCTGCACTTCGCTGGTGCCTTCGTAGATCTCGGTGATCTTGGCATCGCGCATCATGCGCTCGATGGGGTAGTCACGGGTGTAGCCGTAACCGCCGAACAGCTGCAAGCAGCGGCGGGTAACATCGCTGGCGGTGCGGGCTGCAATCAGCTTAGCCTCGGCAGCCTCAACGCTGTAACGGACCTTAGTGCCGTTCATGGCCTGCTGCTTTTTCAGGCCAGCCTTGTAAACCAGGTACTTGGCAGCGTCAACGCGGGCTTTCATCTCAGCCAGCTCGAACTGGGTGTTCTGGAACTGAGCGATGGAACGGCCAAACTGCTTGCGCTCCTTGACATAGGCAACAGTCTCGTCGATTGCGCCCTCTGCGATGCCCAGAGCCTGTGCGGCAATGCCGATACGACCGCCATCCAGGGTAGCCATAGCCAGCTGGAAGCCCTTGCCCTTAACGCCGAGCAGACGATCCTTGGGGATGATGCAGTCTTCCATGATCAGCTCGCAGGTGGAAGAACCACGAATGCCCATCTTATCTTCGGGCTTGCCGACCTTGAAGCCGGGGTCGGTGCGCTCCACGATGAACGCGGAGATTTCCTTCTGCTTGCGGCCGCGCTTGTCGGTCACAAAACCGGTAACAGCAATGATAATGAAGACATCAGCATAGCCAGCGTTGGTGATGAAGATCTTGGAGCCGTTCAGCTTCCAATGGTCGCCCTCATCCACAGCAAAGGTCTGCTGGCCCTGTGCATCGGTGCCGGCGCCGGGCTCAGTCAGGCCGAAAGCACCCAGCCATTCGCCGCTGCACAGCTTGGGCAGGTACTTTGCCTTCTGGTCTGCAGTGCCGTTCTCATAGATAGGAGCAGCACACAGGGAGGTATGGGCGGACAGGATAACACCTGTGGTGCCGCAAACCTTGCTCATTTCCTCAACAGCCATCACGTAGGAGAGCACATCGCCGCCTGCGCCGTCGACCTCTTTGGGGAAGTAAATGCCCATCATGCCCAGCTTTGCCATCTTTTCAACGGTCTCTTTGGGGAAATATTCCTCCGCGTCAACCTTTTTGGCAAGGGGTTTGACTTCGTTCTCAGCAAATTCTTTGTACATTTTCTGTACCATAGCCTGCTGCTTGGACAGAGTAAAATCCATAACGGTATCCTCCTTATCTAACAGTGCGCCCGCCGCCCCGCAGCCAAAGCCGCAAGGGCAGGTTTGCAGGCGACTGAACAAATCAATCCTGACGGAGATTTTGCACTCCGTCAGGAGAGATTGTTTCAAATTTTACAGGGCATCAACAGCGGTCTTGGTGCGGTCTGCGTTGTAAACGTAGAAGCCCTTGCCGGTCTTGCAGCCCAGGTTGCCGCCGCGAACCATCTTACGGATGAGCGGGCAGGCGCGGTACTTGCTGTCGCCGGTCTCCTTGTACAGAACGTCCATGATGGCCAGGCAGATATCCAAGCCAATGAAGTCACCCAACTCCAGGGGGCCCATCGGATGGTTGGCACCCAACTTCATAGCGGTGTCGATGCCGGCAATGTCAGAAACGCCTTCCATCTTGATGAAAGCAGCTTCGTTGATCATGGGGATCAGGATGCGGTTGACAACAAAGCCAGCAGCCTCGTTGACCTGAACGGGGGTCTTGCCGATCTCAACGCTGATCTTTTTGATGGTCTCAACAGTCTCGGCGGGGGTGTTCACGCCTGCAATGACCTCGATGAGCTTCATACGGTCAGCGGGGTTGAAGAAGTGCATACCAACCAGGGGACGGGTCAGGCCCTTGCCGATCTCAGTGATAGACAGAGAAGAGGTGTTGGAAGCAAAGACGCACTCCGGCTTGCAGATCTTGTCCAGCTCGCCAAAGGTGGTCTGCTTGACCTTCATATCCTCAAAAGCAGCCTCAACGATCAGGTCGCAGTCAGCGCACAGATCTTCTTTCAGGCCAGCGGTGATGGCAGCCATACGGCGGTCAACTTCAGCCTGATCCAGCTTGCCCTTGGCAACCAGCTTTGCATAGCCAGCTGCGATCTTATCCTTGCCTTTATCGGCCCATTCCTGCTTGATATCACACAGGGCAACAGTGAAGCCCTCAGTCTGTGCAAATGCCTTAGCAATACCCTGGCCCATAGTGCCAGCGCCAATAACGCCAACTTTCATAGTTGTGCCTCCTGTTAAAAATAATAATGAATAGAGAAAAAGGAAGAATGAAGGTGTGCCGCAAGCGGCACAATTTTAATAATGAACTTTGGTGCAGCCACAGCGCCCGGCCCTTTTGAACAGCGCGCAGCGCTGTGATCCACCACCATTATTCATTATCCTTTATTCATTTTTCTTTCAAAATCAGTTGTTGGTAAACACTGCCTTGGGTTTCGGCTTTTCACGGCTCAGGAAGCACTGCATGCCTTCCACCTGGTCGTGGGTTTCGAAGCAATCGCCAAACAGTTTTTCTTCAACCGCAACAGCCTCGTTGATGGGCTTGGAGATGCCCTCGTTGATGGCCTTCTTGCAGTGGCGGACTGCGATGGGAGCATTCTTGGCAATCTTATTTGCCAGCTTCATCACGTTCTCCATCAATTCAGCCTGCGGGTAAACAGCGTTGACCAGGCCGATACGCAGGGCTTCGTCTGCCTTGATGTTCAGGGCAGAGTAAACCAGCTGCTTTGCCATGCCCATGCCAACCAGGCGGGCCAGACGCTGGGTGCCGCCGAAGCCAGGGGTGATGCCCAGGCCAACTTCGGGCTGGCCGAAGACGGCGTTATCGGAGCAGATGCGGATATCGCAGCTCATGGCCAGCTCATTGCCGCCGCCAAGGGCAAAGCCGTTGACAGCTGCGATAACGGGCAGCGGGAAGCTTTCGATCTCCAGGAACACATCATTGCCCAGCTTACCGAAGGCCTCGCCTTCTGCCTTGGTCATGGTGGACATGGAACCGATATCAGCACCGGCAACAAAGCTCTTGTCGCCTGCACCGGTCAGAACAACGCAGCGCACGGTGTTCTGGTCGATGGCTTCAAAAGCGGCCTTCAGGTCAGCCAGAACTTCGGGGTTCAGTGCATTCAGGGCTTTGGGACGGTCAATGGTGACGATCGCAACAGCGCCCTGAATTTCAGTCGTAACAAAGGACATTGTCAATTCCTCCGTAAATTACATTTCCACGATGGTGGCGCAGCCCATGCCGCCGCCGATGCACAGGGTAGCCAGGCCCTTGTGTGCGCCGCGATGCTTCATGGCGTACAGCAGGGTGACAAGGATACGAGCGCCGGAAGCGCCAACGGGATGGCCCAGAGCAATGGCGCCGCCGTTGACGTTCAGCTTTGCCTGGTCAAAGTGCAGAGCCTGGCCGACTGCAACAGACTGTGCAGCGAATGCTTCGTTGGCTTCGATGAGGTCCATATCATCAACAGTCAGGCCGGTCTTTGCCATAACCTTCTTGGTTGCGGCGATGGGGCCCAGACCCATGACTTCCGGCTCAACACCAGCCAGTGCACCGGCAACCCAGGTAGCCAGAGGCTCAACACCCAGCTCCTTGGCCTTTTCTTCGCTCATGATAACCAGAGCAGCTGCGCCATCGTTGATGGCGGAGGAGTTTGCAGCGGTAACGATACCATCCTTCTTGAAGCAGGGCTTCAGCTTGCCCAGAACTTCCATGGAGCTCATGCGGGGGCCTTCATCGGTATCAAACACGGTGTCACCCTTCTTGCCCTTGATGACAACGGGAACGATCTCATCCTTGAAAGCGCCGTCAGCGATAGCCTTGGCTGCCTTCTCCTGAGAATGGTAAGAGAACTCATCCAGCATCTCACGGGTGATGGGGCTGTAGCCGTACTTCTTCTGGTAGGTTTCGTTGGTGCAGACATTCTCGGCGGTCATGCCCATGTGCATGTTGCAGCCGGTTGCATCCCACAGAGCATCGTTGACCATGGTGTCCACCAGCTCGCTCTTGCCCATGGGGTAGCCCATGCGGTAGCCGTAACGGCCCTTCATCATAGCGAACGGAGCCATATCCATGTTTTCCATACCACCTGCAACAACGATGTCAGCATCGCCTGCTTCGATCATCTGGGCAGCCATGTTCACACAGTTCAGGCCAGAGCCGCAGACAACGTTGACGGTGACAGCGGGGGTCTCGATGGGCAGGCCGGCTTTCAGAGAAGCCTGGCGTGCAACGTTCTGGCCCAGACCAGCCTGGATAACACAGCCCATGTAAACGTGGTCAACCTGCTCCGGCTTGACATTGGCGCGGTTCAGGGCTTCCTTGATGACGATGGAGCCCAGCTCTACAGCAGGAACATTGGCCAGGGTGCCGCCGAACTTGCCGATAGCAGTACGGCATGCGGATGCGATAACGATTTTCTTCATAAGAAACAGCCTCCTAAAAATATGAATCTTATTTAGACGGTTGGGAATCCTTTGTATCTTTACAGGCCTTAGCGACCCGACAAAGCACGTTTTTGGGGGTCAAACTTTACCCTCACGGATTTTTTTCTTCAGGGCAGCTTCCACATTGGGGGTAACGAACTTGGAAACATCGTGGTTGTAATGGGCAGCCTCCCGCACAATGGTGGAGGAAAGGTAGCTCCATTTCAGGGACGTTGACAGAAACACGGTTTCGATTCCCGGGTAGAGCGCGTGATTGGTGTGCGCCAGCTGGATCTCGTTTTCAAAATCCGTTACGGCGCGCAGCCCCCGCACCATTACGGTGGCGTGCTGCTGTTGGGCAAAGTTGACTGTCAGGCCGTCAAAGCTCATCACCTTGACATTGGGGATATCCTTGCAGCATTCCCGCAGCATCTCTTCCCTTTCCTTCACGGTAAACAACGGGGTTTTGGCGCTGTTGTTTAGCACGGCAACGATCAGGGTATCAAACATGCGGGAACTGCGTTTGATAATATCCAGGTGGCCGCGTGTAACGGGGTCAAAGCTGCCGGGATACATTGCAATGGGCATAATCTTTAGTTCCTCTGCAGTGCCAAAGCTGTTAAAAATCTAACAGTCCTGGACGGAAATAAAAGCACCATGCGCGCCGCGCGTTTAATGGGCGGGCCTTAACCCCCGCCGCAGACCGTACCGCCTGCCTGGTGCTGCAAGTGAACTCCGGCTCCTATTTCAGGGATCCGTTTGGCTCACACTTATAGTTTTACACTTTTGTTAAGCTTTTGTCAATGGCTTATCTGTTAAAAATCCGACATAAGTTTCTGGACTGTTTCAGTGGAATGTACAAAATCCACCCGATTTGCACGTTTTGGGGGCAAAAAATGAACTTTATTGGTTGACAAGCGTCAATATAATGTTAAAATAATATCAATGGTTGTGGTGCTGTGCCGCCATTCTTCCGGCGGGGCCCCCCCGCTGCGGGCAGCGCGCCACGCCACCGGGCGGCTGATTTTCAGGCATCCGCACTGTGAGTACCGCCAGAGCAGCGTACCGCCCCATAAACATTATATAAATAGGTAAGCAAATCCGCAAAGATTGCATAAGCAGTTTTTGCGGAATAAACAAAGGAGCTGTTTGTAGAAATGGATTTTAACACTGTTTATGCACAGAAACTGACAACGGCCGACCGCGTTGCCGCTTTGGTCAAGGATGACGATTGGGTCGATTACGGCTGGGCCATCGGCACCCCTGTCAGCTTTGACGCTGCTTTGGCCAAGCGCCTGCCGGAGCTGCACGGGATTAAATTCCGCGGCGGCATCCTGTGCCATGTGCCGGAAATCTTCAAGATTGAAAATCAGGCAGAGCACTTCTGCTGGAACAGCTGGCATATGGGCGGCATTGAGCGCAAGGCCGTTGCCGCCGGTTACGCTTACTATTCTCCCCTGCGCTACTCCGAGCTGCCGCGCTACTACCGCGAAAGCCCCGACCCGCTGAACATTGCGGTGTTTGTGGTTGCCCCCATGGATAGCCACGGCTACTTCAACCTCGGCCCCTGCGCCAGCCATCTGGCCGATGCTGCCCGCAAGGCCGACAAGGTGTTTGTGGAAGTGAACAAGAACATGCCGGTCTGCCTGGGCGGCTACGACAACTGCCTGCACATTTCCCAGGTTGACGGCATTATCGAGGGTGACAACCCGCCGATCGACCAGCTGGGCGGCGGCGGTGCCCCCACCGAAGTTGACCAGGCTGTTGCCCGCCTGGTGGTGGACCGCATCCCCAACGGCGCCTGCCTGCAGCTTGGCATCGGCGGCATGCCCAACGCCATCGGCGCCATGATTGCCGAGAGCGACCTGAAAGATTTGGGCGTACATACCGAGATGTATGTGGACTCTTTTGTAGATATGGCAAAGGCCGGCCGCATTACCGGCCGCTGCAAGAACATTGACAACGGCCGCCAGGTCTATGCATTCGGTGCCGGCACCCAAAAGATGTACGACTACCTGGATAACAATCCGGAGTGTATGTCTGTACCCGTTGATTACACCAACGATGTGCGGGTGATCAGCAGCCTGGATAACTTTATCTCCATCAACAACGCCATTGACGTTGACCTGTATGGCCAGGTGAACGCCGAAAGCAGCGGCACCCGTGCCATTTCCGGTGCAGGCGGCCAGCTGGACTTTGTGCTGGGTGCCTATCTTTCCAAGGGTGGCAAGAGCTTCATCTGCCTGTCCTCCACCTTCTTTAACAAAAAGACCGGCCAAAACGAAAGCCGCATCCGTCCCACGCTGCACCCCGGCAGTGTTGTGACCGATACCCGCGCCAACACCGATTATCTGGTGACCGAGTACGGCGTTGCCCGCCTGAAGGGCCTGACCGCCTGGGAGCGTGCCGAAGCCCTGATCAACATTGCCCACCCAGATTTCCGTGAGCAGCTGATTGCCGACGCCGAAAAGATGGGCCTGTGGCGCAAGAGCAGCAAGCGCTGATCCGTTGTTTTTTATTCTGCTTGTATCCGCCAAAAATTGGCTTGACAAACTGTGTGCCGGTGTGATACAGTAACAATAGCGCAGGGCCGCTGACTGACGGAATCTGGTGGGTATGACCACCGGGGAAGCGGGCTATTCCCTGCATTAAGCCGACCGTCTGGGCTGCATACACTGATGTATGGTGTACGCAGCCCTTTATTTTTTGTAAACGGAGGAATGCCACATGCTGAGCGACATTGTAATTGCACAGGCAGCCAAAATGCTGCCCATTGCCAAAGTAGCTGAAAAACTGGGCCTTACGGACGAGGACCTGATTCCTTATGGCCGTTACAAAGCCAAGATCAACCACAAGCTGATCCACAGTGACCGCCCAGACGGCAAGCTGATCCTGATGACTGCCATCAGCCCCACCCCTGCTGGCGAGGGCAAAACCACCACCAGTGTTGGCCTGGCGGACGCCCTGAACGCCATGGGTAAAAAGACGATGCTCTGCCTGCGTGAGCCCTCCCTTGGGCCCGTGTTCGGTGTAAAGGGCGGTGCTGCGGGCGGCGGTTACGCCCAGGTTGTGCCCATGGAAGATATCAACCTGCACTTTACCGGCGATATTCACGCCATTGGCACCGCAAACAACCTGTTGGCTGCCATGATCGACAACTCTATCCAGCAGGGCAACCCGCTGAACATTGACCCCCGCCGCATCGCCTGGAAGCGCTGCATGGACATGAATGACCGCCAGCTGCGCTTTATTGTGGACGGCCTGGGCGGCAAGGTGAACGGCACCCCGCGTGAGGACGGGTTTGACATCACCGTTGCCAGCGAGGTCATGGCGATCTTCTGCCTGGCCACCGACCTGGCCGACCTGAAAGACCGCCTGAGCCGCATTGTGTGTGCTTATACTTACGATGGCCAGCCGGTCACTGCGGGGCAGATCGGCGCAGCAGGCGCAATGGCGGCTTTGCTGAAAGATGCCATTGACCCCAACCTGGTCCAGACGTTGGAAAACAACCCCGCCATCATCCACGGCGGTCCCTTTGCCAACATTGCCCACGGCTGCAACAGCGTGACTGCCACCAAACTGAGCCTGAAGCTGGCCGATTACGTTGTGACTGAAGCAGGCTTTGGTGCCGACCTGGGCGCTGAAAAGTTCCTGGATATCAAGTGCCGCATGGCGGACCTGCACCCCTCTGCGGTGGTTTTGGTTGCCACCGTCCGTGCGCTGAAATCCCACGGCGGCGTTGCCAAGCCGGATTTGAACAAGCCTAACGTGGATGCCGTCCGCAAGGGCGCGGCCAACCTGGAGCGCCACATTGACAACATCAAGAACGGCTTTGGCCTGCCCGTCTGCGTTGCCATCAACGCTTTCCCCACCGACACGCCGGAAGAGATGGCCGTAATCGAGGAAGTATGCGCCAAGGCAGGCGTCAAGTGCGCCCTGTCTGAAGTGTTCGCCAAGGGCGGCGAGGGCGGCAAAGCCCTGGCCGAGACCGTTCTTTCCATCATGCCGGAAGCCCCCCAGCCCATCCAGTACACCTACGATCTGGGCGCTTCTCTGCCGGAGAAGATCGAAGCAGTTGCCAAAAGAATCTACCGTGCTGACGGCGTGACCTACACTCCCGCCGCCAAGAAGATGCTGGACGACCTGGCCGCCATGGGCTACGGCGAGCTGCCTGTCTGCATTGCCAAAACGCAGTATTCTTTCAGCGATAACGCCAAGCTGACCGGCGCCCCCACCGGCTTTAAAATGAATGTACGCGAAGTGCGCCTTTCCGCCGGTGCTGGGTTTGTGGTCGTCATCTGCGGCAGCATTATGACGATGCCCGGCCTTCCCAAGCACCCCGCCGCCATGGATATTGATGTGGACGCAGAAGGCCGCATTACCGGGTTGTTCTGATGGCGTTTTATCCCTGAAACAGCTTAAATTTACATAATATGCCAAAAAGCTCCGCAGCAAAGGCAAATGCCCAGCTGCGGAGCCTTTGTTTTGGCTGATTTTTCAGTGGCTTATTCTTCGCTCTCCCCTGCCGTATCCTGTTTTTCCATCTTCTCAATATCCGGTGCCTTGCGGCCGCCGGGCATGGTTGCACCAAACGCCGGAACAAACAGGAACTTGCGCACAAAGAAGATGAGCGCAATGGATGCCACGCTGATAAAGTTTTCCACTGCCGATTCATGCCCAACGATCATATGGCGGGCAATGGCATACAGCAGCACTTCCAGCGCACTGCCGGGGCTGTGCTTGGCAAGCATCTTGATGAACTCGATGCCGATGACGATATCCAGCGCGCGCTGCAAAAACAGGCTGATTTCCACTTCATTGGTATCCACCAGCAGGCCGGGCAGCATTTTGATCAGCGGCACCACCGCCAGCATCAACGCCACCACAACCAGCAGCGAAATGCCCACTTCCAGCAGGCCGGCCAACTCGGCCAGCTGGTCACGAAAGATGCGTTTTACGCGTTCTTCCCCGTTATGCAGCACCGTGCGGGAAAAATGGGGGTGTTTGTTGTTTGTATTCATGTTTCTACTCCCTTGGGGTGTATCTTAAAAGCTGAAAATACAGCCCGTTTCTCTGTTTTCCGATACACCTGTTTTGCTTGTTGCTTGTATTATAGCAGATAACCGCTGCCGCGTACTGCATAAAATTTTATATCAGGTGTTATGCAAAACGCCCGCCGCACAGCAACGTGCGGCAGGCGCTTTTTTGTCTGCTGTTTATTTTTAGGCAACACCGCACAATTCCCGCCTTGCGGCTTAAGCACCGCTCCGGCAGCTGCGGCACGGCATCTGCGTTGCCAAAATGCTCGATAAGACATCCAGTATTATCTGCGCTTTTGGCTTAGCATCTGCCGCACCTCGCCCGCCGTATCGGCACTTAGAATTATGCGGTATTGCCTTTATAATCCGGGCGTATTATCTGCCGCTAAAATGGCGTCGTTTTCTTCTTTATACTTGGCTGCGGTATCGCTGTCCAGCACATACACATTCACGGCAATCACTGCATTATCAACGCTTTCGGAGTAAGTCTCGTAATACAGGTCAATAAATGCGCTCCCCGTCATCATGGCTGTGCCGGTATCTGCCGCATAAGCATAACCGTACACAAACCGGCCGTCTGCAGAGGTAATATACATCAGGCTGCCATAGGGAATCACATTGGGGTTGACCGCCACCGTACCATAGGTCAGCCGCCGCCCCGAAGATCCTTTTGCCGTCGGCGATGCCGAATACCCGGTGGAACGCTGTGCGGTATAAGTCGCCGCAATGCCCTCGCATGGTTTGCCGTCCACGATCTCGGGGCCCACGAAGGAGCTGACAGGTGCCTGCTCGTCATAGTGTTTTATAATGGTGGGCACCATTTCTATCACAGTTTCGCGGTTCGTTTCTGTTGTGTCAGTCAGTTCGCCATCCACATAGGTTTCCCGGTAGCTCACGCTGCACAGGCCGTCGCTGCCCTGCTGGATCAGCTGTTCTTTACTCTGTTTGCGGTAGAACAGGCTGGTTTCCACATACTGGGTCTCAGTGGGAATCACTTCGTCCTGAGTGTATTCTTCATAGCGCACCCGCTGGATGGTCACCGTGGTGTTTTCCTGGGCCGGGGTATCCAGCGCAGGCTCAATCCAGTCATCTGGGCCAAGGGTAATGCCGGCTTCCGCCAGAGCATCTCCCACGGTGCCGCCGGTCACCACAACCTCCTGCACACCGCCGTCCACCGTGACGGGCACGGTGTAAGCGCGCAGGATGTGGATCTGGTCAAGGCCTGCATCCTCGGTAATTTCCAGCTCGTCCTCGGTATCGGGTGCCGCAATGCCGGTTTGCTGCATCAGCGTTTTGATATCATGCGCCGAGGTGATAGCCATGCCCTGTGCACCGTGGGTATCGGTAATTTTAACCACATGCAGCTGGCTGCCGGTGAAGGCCACACAGCCCGCCAGCGCCCCCAGGCTTACCAGCAGAGTTCCCCACCGCGGCAATCCAAGCGCGGCACGGCGCCGGATATGCTCTTTTGTTTTTGTTGATAACATAAGTTCCCCTTCCACATCAAGTCCAACTGCCTGAACGGGCAGGCACTATGTTCCTGACTGTAACAGAAAACACGTCATAAAAAATGTCGGCCCAAAATGAGCCGACATAATAAGAATCGGATTGAATAAATCAGCGCTTGCTGAACTGCGGAGCGCGACGAGCTGCTTTGAGACCGTATTTCTTACGTTCCTTCATACGAGGATCACGGGTCAGGAAGCCAGCCTTCTTCAGGGTGCTACGCAGCTCGGGGTCGAACTGCAGCAGAGCGCGGGACAGGCCGTGGCGGATAGCGCCAGCCTGGCCGGAAGTACCGCCGCCGACAACGTTAATCACGATGTCGAACTTGCCATCGGTGTTGGTCAGAGCCAGCGGGCTGCGGACCATCAGCTTCAGGGTTTCCAGGCCGAAGTAATCGTCGATATCACGATTGTTGATGGTAATCTTGCCGGTGCCATTGTAGACGCGGACGCGGGCAACGGAATGCTTACGACGGCCAGTGCCGTAGAAATACTGTTTAGTTTCGTACATCTTCTATTGCCTCCTTATCAAAATTCCACAACTTCGGGCTTCTGGGCAACATGTGCATGCTCAGCAGTCTTGTAGCAGTGCAGGCGGGTCATAGCCTTAGCGCCCAGGGTGTTGGAAGGAACCATGCCCTTAACAGCGTAGGTCATAGCCTTATCGCTGGCTTCAGCCATCAAGGTCTTATACTGGGTTTCCTTCAGGCCGCCGATCCAGCCAGAATGGGTGCGATGATACTTCTTTTCCAGCTTCTTGCCAGTCAGAACAGCTTCGTCGCAGTTAATCACGATGACATGGTCACCGCAGTCAACATTGGGAGTAAAGGTAGTCTTGTTCTTACCACGCAGCAGGACAGCGGCCTGGGCAGCAACGCGGCCGAGCGGTTTGCCGGCAGCATCAATAACATACCACTTGCGGTCGACCATCTCAGCGGGCTTAGCGAGAGTAGTGCTCATGATTTGAATCCTCCATACTTTATAGTGACGCATCCGAATCATTTCGGTTTATTCAAAGCGCAATGCACAGCACGGCACTGCGCTGATTTCGCGCAAGTATGATTTTAGCAAATACGCGCTGTTTCGTCAAGGGATTTTGCAAACAAAATCATTTTATTCTCGCGTAGCTCTTGTTTTCTTGTGTTTTCTCTTGTTTTCTAACGTTTTCGCAAACGGCATTTTACTGTTTTGCCTTTTGCACCTGTTTTTGTGTACCCTGCAGCAAAGTGTTCTGCCCGCTTTGTGCAGTCTGCTGGTTTCCGTTTTTTTCCCCTGCCCTGCTTTGCCAACCAAACTGCGGCGCGGGCGCGGCTTTGTTTTTGCAGCTCCTGTGCGGTGCTTTGATAAAATTCTTCCATTTTGGCTGCGGCTGTTGGCATTGGGCAGCAGGATGTGCTATAATAGCGATGTTTATAGTATCGTCTTAGAGTGTATAAAGGTAAGGTGGAACGGGCATGCAGCGCTTGGAGGGTCTGCTGCGCAAGGCAGTGCAGGATTACGAGATGATCGCACCGGGCGACCGGGTATGCGTTGGTGTTTCCGGCGGGAAGGACAGCGTTGCGCTGACCGTGGCACTGGGACACCTGCGGCGGTATCTCGGCGTTCCGTTTGAGGTCATGGCGGTCACGCTGGACCCGCGCTTTGGCGGGGTGGAAGCCGACTACCAGCCACTTGCGGACCTGTTTGCGCAGGAAGGCATTCCTTACGAAATACGGCGCACGGATATCGGCCCCGTGGTATTTGATTACCGCAAAGAGCCGAACCCCTGCGCGCTGTGTGCCAAAATGCGGCGCGGGGCACTGCACGCTGCCGCGCAGGAACTCGGCTGCAACAAAGTGGCGCTGGGGCACCACCTGGATGATGCCGTGGAGACTTTTTACATGAACCTTTGGCGGGAAGGCCGTATTGGGTGTTTTTCGCCCGTGACCTATCTGGACCAGCGCAACATTACGCTGATCCGGCCAATGATCTTTGCCACCGAAAGCGAGGTAAAAAGCGCGGTATACCACGCCGGGCTGCCCATCATCAAAAGCCGCTGCCCGGCTGATGGCGCCACAGTGCGCGAACAGACCAAATTGTTTGTGCAGCAGATGAGCCGGGACGACCCGGCTTTCCGTCAGAAAACACTGCACGCTTTGCAGCAAAGCGGCATTGACGGCTGGCGGCCGCTGCATACCGGGCACACGCGGGGCTAGATTCCCCGTTGTGTTTTGTATCGAAATGGGGTGGATTGCAATGACGAACGAACTGTACGAAAAGCATTGTTGGGCATTGGTTGATCTGGATGCTATGCAGAGCAACCTGGCACTGATCCAAAAGACGGTGGGCGCGCCGGTGTGCTGCGTTGTCAAGGCGGACGCTTACGGCCACGGCGCCGCTGTGGTCGGGCCCTGGCTGGAAGAAAACGGTGCAGCCGCTTTTGCGGTCAGCTGCCTGGCCGAAGCGCGGCACCTGCGCCGCCACGGGATCAGTAAACCCATCTTGATCCTGGGCTACACCGACCCGCTGCAGGTGGATCAGCTGGCGTTCAACTGCATTACCCAGACCGTCTATTCCGAAGAGTATGCCAAGGCGCTTTCCGCTGCCGCCCAAAACGCCGGCGTGGAGGTATACTGCCACTTTAAGGTTGATACCGGTATGGGACGCATTGGGTTCAGCGTGCGTTCTGACTTTGAGGCGGCAATCGCTGCCATGGAGCGCTGCGCCGCCCTGCCCAAGCTGCACTTCAGCGGTATTTTCCAGCATTTTGCCGTGGCAGACAGTACCACGCCGGAAAACGAAGCCTACACCCAAGCCCAGCACGCCCTGTTTGAGCGCACCGTGCAGCGGCTGCAGGCGGACGGCGTTGCCCTGCACACCATCCACTGCGCCAACTCTGCCGCACAAATGCGCCACCCGGAATGGCACCACAGCCTGACCCGCGCAGGCATTATCCTGTATGGGCTGGACCCCAGCCCGGAAGTGCATTTTGACGGCCTGCGCCCCACCATGACGCTGAAAAGTGTTGTGGAATTTGTAAAGGACCTTTTACCCGGTGAGAGCGTGAGCTATGGCCGCACCTACACAGCCAACACGCCCCGCAAGGTTGCCACCGTATGCGTTGGTTATGCGGACGGCTACCCCCGCGCGCTTTCCGGCAGCAATGGCAACCCCAATGCGGGGGTTATGAGCATCCGCGGAAAGCCCGCCCCGATAATCGGCCGGGTGTGCATGGATCAGACCCTGGTGGATGTGACCGACATCCCCGATGTTAAAATGAATGATGAAGTAACGGTATTCGGCCCTGAAAACGCTGCGATCGGCGCAGATACCGCCGACAGCATTGCAGCTAAGACCGGCACCATCAACTATGAAATTATCTGCGGCATCAGCCGCCGGGTTCCCCGTGTTTACCTGCGGGACGGCGCGCCGGTGCGTATCTGGAACGATTTGGAGGAAACCTGATGGCACGCGACAATATTCGCAACTTTTGTATCATTGCCCACATTGACCACGGCAAGTCCACACTGTCGGACCGTATTCTGGAGCTGACCGACAGCGTGGACAAGCGCACCATGGAGGACCAGATTCTGGACGACATGGAGCTGGAACGCGAGCGCGGCATTACCATCAAAGCCCGCGCCGTTACCATGCACTACCACGCCGATGACGGCAAGGAATACGAGTTCAACCTGATCGACACGCCGGGCCACGTTGACTTTCAGTACGAAGTCAGCCGCAGCCTGGCTGCCTGTGAGGGTGCCATCCTGGTGGTGGATGCCAGCCAGGGCGTGGAAGCCCAGACGCTGGCCAACTGCTACCTGGCCATTGACCACAACCTGGAAGTTGTGCCCATCCTGAATAAGATTGACCTGCCCAGCGCTGACCCGGATGCCGCCGCCAAGGAGGTGGAGGATGTCATCGGTCTGCCCTGCATGGATGCCCCGCGCGTGAGCGCCAAGATGGGCATCAATATCCGCGAAGTGCTGGAACGCGTGGTGCAGGATGTTCCCGCCCCGCAGGGCGACCCCGATGCCCCGCTGAAAGCCCTGATCTTTGACTCCATTTACGACAGCTACAAGGGCGTTATCGTCTATGTGCGCGTGTTTGAAGGCACCGTGCGCCCCGGCGATACCATCAAGCTGATGAACACCGGCGCAACCTTCCAGCTGGTGGAAGTGGGCCACATGGGTGCTACTGCCCTGGCCCCCTGCGATAAGCTGGAGGCCGGTGAAGTCGGCTACCTGACGGCCTCCATCAAGACCGTGCGCGATACCCGCGTGGGCGATACCATCACCCTGGCCGAAGCCCCCACGGCGGAAGCTCTGCCCGGTTTCCGCCAGGTAACGCCGATGGTGTTCTGCGGCATTTACCCCGCCGATGGCGCCGACTACCCTGATTTGAAAGATGCGCTGGAAAAGCTGCAGCTGAACGATGCCGCCTTGAGCTTTGAGCCGGAAACCAGTGCGGCCCTGGGCTTCGGCTTCCGCTGCGGGTTTCTTGGGCTGCTGCACATGGAAATCATCACCGAGCGGTTGGAGCGCGAGTTCGACCTTGACCTGATCACCACCACCCCCGGTGTTCAGTACCGGCTGACCTTGACGGACGGCACGGTGGAAGTGATCGATAACCCCTCCGCCTATCCCGACCCGGCCCGCATTGCCAAGGCGGAAGAACCATTTGTGGATGCCCACATTTACACCCCCAACGATTATGTTGGCCCGCTGATGGACCTGTGCCAGCAAAAGCGCGGCACCCTCATTGCGATGGATTACCTGGATGAGACTCGCGTGGACCTGCATTACCAGATTCCGCTGGGCGAGATTGTTTATGACTTCTTTGACGCCATCAAGAGCCGCAGCCGCGGTTACGCCAGCTATGACTATGCGTGGGAGGGCTGGCACCAGTCCGAGCTGGTCAAGCTAGACTTCCTGCTGAACGGCGAGATCGTGGATGCGCTTTCGATGATCGTATTTGCGGATAACGCTTACGCCAAGGGGCGCCGCATCTGCGAAAAGCTGAAGGAAAACATCCCGCGCGCTTTGTTTGAAATTCCCATTCAGGCGGCCGTGGGCGGCAAGATCATTGCCCGCGAAACAGTCAAGGCCGTGCGCAAGGATGTTTTGGCCAAGTGCTATGGCGGCGATATTACCCGTAAAAAGAAGCTGCTGGAAAAGCAGAAAGCCGGTAAAAAGAAGATGCGCAAACTGGGCAGCGTGACCCTGCCCAGCGAAGCCTTTACCGCCGTGCTGAAGCTGGATTCCGATACCTGATTGACTACAGCACCATAGATAGCAGCACCCGCCGGGGCGGCGCAGCACAACAGCTGCCTGCCCCGGCGGGTTTGTTTTTGGCGCGGCGCATTTAGGCCAGTGGCCGAATATAAAACGACCACCCCCTGCCCTGCCGCACAAGGTTTTACCGTGCGGTCGGGGCAAGGGGTGGTTTTGTGTTATTTCCGTTCAGGCGTTCAGCTTACCGCCGGGCGGCAGCGAACGCGGCAAAAGAGTTCAGCGGATCTCGATGCCCAGCTTGAACTTGAGGTTGCCGAGGATTTTCTTGACAAAGCGGTCCACATCGGCAGCTTCCAGGGCTTTGTTTTCCGGTGCAAAGTGCAAGGTGAACGCCATGCTCTTTTTGCCGGCGCCAATGGCTTCGCTGCGGTAGATATCAAACAGCTCCACATCGGCCAGCTGCTTGCAGGCGCGCTTCATTTCGGCAATGATGGTGCCGCAGGGGGTTTCCTCGTCAGCAACCAGAGCCAGGTCACGGGCCACGGTATCGAACTCCGGCAGCGGATGATAACGCAGACCGGCAGGCAGCTGTGCCACCAGCGTCTCGTAATCGATCTCGCCCAGGAAGATCTTCTGGTTGGCGCGGCTGTCACGCGGCAGATCCAGACCGGCCTGCACATCGTTGGCCAGCTTGCCAAAGCTGCCCACACGCACGCCGTTGCACAGGATGTAAGCGGCAATGCCGGGGTGCAGGTAAGGCACATCCTCGGCACGCTCCACCTCAAAGGTTACGCCGAAGGAAGCAGCCAGGTCTTCCAGTGCGCCCTTAACGGCAAAGAAGTCCTCATGCTCACCAAAGGCCACAAAGCCCAGGTGCAGGCGCTCTTCCGGCAGTTCGGTCAGCGGAAGCTGTTTGGGCACATAAATGTTGGAAAGCTCAAACAGACGGCCGGCAGCGTTGCCCTTTTTCAGATTGGTAACCGCCACGTTCAACAGGCTGGGTGCCAGCAGGGAGCGCATGATGGTCAGGTTGGAGGAGATGGGGTTGACAATGCGGATGACATTGCGCTCCGGTGCATCGGGGGCAATGTGCAGGGCATCCAGGTCGGCATCCGCATAGAATGCCAGCGTCATAGCCTCATAGAAGCCTTGGGCACACATAGCGCTCTTGAGCTTATCGCGGCGGTGCTGGTCAGCCGTCAGGCCCCCGGTGGTGACCTGGGCAGCTTTCAGGAAGGTGGGGGTGATATGGTCATAGCCATATTCACGGATCACTTCTTCGGCCAGGTCCGGCTCGCCGATCTCGATATCCTCGCGGTAGCGCGGAGCAACCACCTGCATGGTGTCACCGTCGGCTTCCATCGTCACTTCAAAGCTGAGCTTTTTCAGGATGGCCAAAATTTCCTCGGTGGGCACGGTAATGCCCAGAATGGCGTTGATGGCGCTGATGCGGGCGGTGAAGTGCTTGCCTTTACGCGGAGCACCGGCAGAGCAGTCAAACTCGGTGGCGGTCACTTCGCCGCAGCCCAGCTCCTGGATCAGGTGCAGGGCGCGGGCCATGCCCAGCTCGGTGGTATATTCGCTGATGCCCTTCTCGTAATGGGCGGAAGCATCCGTGTTCTGGCCAAGGCCGCGGGCGGTCTTGCGGATGTTATCGCGGGCAAACTTGGCAGATTCAAACAGCAGCTGGGTAGTTTCCGGCTTGATCTCGCTGTTCAGGCCGCCCATAACACCGGCCAGGGCAACCGGCTTTTCACCATCGCAGATGACCAGGTTCTGGGGGGTCAGGGTAAACTCCTTGCTGTCCAGCGTGGTGATCTTCTCGCCGTTCTTGGCACGGCGCACAATGATCTGGCAGCTTTCCAGCGTGTCCATATCAAAGGCGTGCATCGGCTGGCCGATTTCCAGCATGACATAGTTGGTGATATCCACCACGTTGGAAATGCTGCGCAGGCCGCACAAGGCCAGCTGGCGGCGCATCCAGCGCGGAGATTCACCGGTGGTGATGTTGCGCACATAGTGGCCCAGGTAGCGCGGGCACAGGTCCGGTGCTTCCACCGTAATGCTCAGGCGCGGGTCCTTGTAATCGCTCACGGTGTAATCGGTGGCAGGCATTTTCAGGGGCTTGTTCAGCACAGCGGCAACTTCGCGTGCAATGCCCAGAACGCTCTGGCAGTCGGCACGGTTGGCGGTGATGGAGATATCAAAGATATAATCATCCAACCCAACAACCTGCTGAATGGGGGTTCCGGGCACGGTATCTTTGGGCAGGTCCAGCAGGCCGTATACCTCAGCGCCGGGGTACAGGTCCTCGTTCAGACCCAGTTCCTCGCCGGAGCAGAGCATACCGTTGGATTCAATGCCCATCAAGGGCTTTGCCTTGATCTTGATGCCTCCGGGCAGCGTGGAGCCGTCCAGAGCAGCGGGGGTGTGCATACCGGCGTATACATTGGCCGCACCGGTGGAGATCTGAATATCATGGCCATAGTCGCCGCAGTCCACCTTACAGATATGCAGGTGGGTGCCCTCCTGGGGCACGCACTCGGTCACAACGCCAACAACAACCTTGCTGATTTCAGCGCCAAGGTCGATGAGTTCTTCTACTTCAAAGCCACAGTCAAATAGTTTGGTTTCCAGCTCCTGGGCGGAAACATCAATATCCACATACTGTTTAAGCCAGCTGAATGGTACTTTCATTGTTGTTCCCCTCCTTAACCCTTGAACTGTTCGAGGAAGCGCAGGTCGTTCTCGAACATCAGGCCGATGTTGTTGATGCCGTACTTAAGCATGGCGATACGCTCGATACCGATACCGAAAGCAAAGCCGGAGTATACCTCAGGGTCAATGCCGCAGTTTTCCAGCACGCTGCGGTGCACAACGCCAGCCCCCAGAACTTCGATCCAGCCGCTGTGCTTGCACAGGGGGCAGCCCTTGCCGTGGCATTCAAAGCAACTTACGTCAACCTCCACACTGGGCTCAGTGAACGGGAAATAGGACGGGCGCAGGCGGGTTTTGACCTCCGGGCCAAACAAAGCCTGCACAAAGCGGTCCAGCATGCCCTGCAGGTCGCACAGGGTAATGCCCTTATCCACAACCAGACCTTCCATCTGGTGGAACATCGGGGAGTGGGTTGCGTCAGAGTCAGAGCGGAACACGCGGCCGGGCACCAGAACCTTGATGGGGGGCTTTTCCTTATCCATCACACGGATCTGGCCGCCGCTGGTCTGGGTGCGCAGAACAATGTCATCCGCCACATAGAAGGTATCCTGCATATCGCGGGCCGGGTGGTTTTTGGGTACGTTCAGGCGGGTAAAGTTGTGGTCATCGTCCTCAATTTCGGGGCCTTCGTAAATTTCAAAGCCCATGCCGGCAAACACATCAATGATCTCATTCTTAATTTGGGTGATAGGATGCAGTGCGCCGGTGGCGTGGTGGGTGCCGGGCAGGGTGATATCCACGGCTTCGGCCTTGTTGCGGGCGGCAAGCTCGGCCTTTTCGATCTCGGCGGAAGCAGCCTGATACTGGCCCTCCACCCAGACCTTGAACTCGTTGATGGTTTTACCGGCGGCGGGGCGTTCCTCTTTGGGAACATCGCGCAGGGACTTGGTCAGTCCGGTCACACTGCCGTTTTTGCTCAGATACTTCTGCCAAAAGGCGGAAAGTTCATCTTTGTTGTGCACTGCTGCAAGGTCGGCTTCCAGCTCGGCGCGCAGTGCGGCGATTTTTTCTTCCATAATGCACCTCTTTGATGATTTACGGGGCGAAGGCTGCTCGCTTTTGCTGCAAAACAAAATAAAAAAGCCCCGTCCCTGAACGGTAAAATCAGGGACGAAGCTGTAACATTCATTTACACTCCGCGGTACCACCCGTGTTCCGCCAAACCATGTCTGGCGGCACTCGATGCTTTGTAACGGGGCAGACCGTCCCGCGCTAATGGCTGCAATGCAGGGTTCACACAGGCCGCTCAGGAGCGAACTTCTGCCAGCAGGCTTTCGGGGCGGCTTACAGCCGATGGCCGCCCTCTCTGTGCTAAGTTTGCAGGCATACTTTCTCCGTCAATGCGTTTAACATAAAGCATTATAGGCCGTTTGGCCTTTTTTGTCAACCCTGGACGCACAGCAAAAAGGGCGCTGCCCCTTGCGGAACAGCGCCCTTTTTTCAAATTATCAAAACCGATCAGTCGTTGCGGCGGGAACGGCCCACGATGCGGACGATATACAGGAAGATGTTGATATAATCCAGGTACAGGCTGAGTGCGCCGATGATGGAGGATTTGTGCAGCATGGAAGCATCGCCGCCATAGTAGGCGTAATAGTACTTCAGCTTCTGGGTGTCATAAGCCGTGAACAGCATAAACACCAGGACCGAAACCGCGCAAAGCACGATATCCATCATGCCAAAGCCCGCGCCGGTCAGCATGCCGATCAGGCCGCCCACCAGGCTGGTCAAAATAATGGCAATCAAAGCACCCATCAGGTTGATACCCCAGCCGCTCAAATCGCGCTGGGTTCGGGCACCGTAAACAGCCATAACGCCAAAGTACACGGTACCAACCAGGAACGCCAGAATCAGCGTGGAAAGATCATAGATGATAAAGTAGGTGCTCAGGTTGATGCCGTTCAGCACCGCATAGGCGAAGAACAGCCCCGTTGCGGTGGTGGGCTGCAGGCGTTCCACCCTGGCGGACAGAACCGCAACCAGCACCAGCTCCGCAATACTCAGGAGGAATACCAGGCCGGTGCTGAACATCAGCTCAAACAGCGGGGTGGTAACGGTAAGCAATGCCGTTGCAAAGGTAACCAGCAAACCGGCGGCCATCCAGCTGTAGGTGCGGGTCATATACTGGCTTAACGTGCCGAACGGACTTTCGGCATAGGAGATATTATAATATTTCTGGTCCATAAAACAGACCCCTTTCTTTTTGGCTGATTCTATTATATACTCTGTATTGAGTGAAATGTGTTATCGATATGTGAATTCTCTATTACACTTTTCCGTTCCTGCCCTATTTTAAGGCAATACCGCATAATTCTAAGTGCCGATACGGCGAGCGAGGTGCGGCAGCTGCTAAGCCAAAAGCGCAGATAATACTTTGTGTATTATCGAGCATTTTGGCAACGCAGATGCCGTGCCGCAGCCGCCGGAGCGGTGCTTAAGCCGTTAGGCGGGAATTGTGCGGTGTTGCCTTAACGGAATTCTATCATTTTTGCAAGATAAGGAGCCATGCCTTGCCCAACCCCGATACTTACGGCATTTACCTGCACATCCCTTACTGCCGCAGCAAATGCCGCTATTGTGATTTTTACTCTGCCCCCGGCACGCGCGGGGTGCCGGATGAATATGTAACCGCACTGCTGCGCGAACTTTCCAAAAGCTCCCGCAGACCGGACACGTTATATTTTGGCGGCGGCACCCCCGCCCTGCTGCGGCCGGACCAGGTGCACCGACTGATCAAAGCCGCCGCCCCGCTGCCGGGTGCAGAGATCACGCTGGAAGCCAACCCCGATGTAGTGACGCCGGAAAATCTGGCTGGTTTTGCAGCCGCCGGGGTAACCCGCATCAGCTTTGGGGTACAGAGCGCAGACGACGCCCAGTTGCGCCGCCTGGGCCGCACCCACACCGCTGCTGCCGCCGCGCAGGCGTTTGCCTGGGCGCGGGAGGCAGGCTTCCGGGAGATCTGCGGGGATATTATGCTGGCGCTGCCCTATTATTCCATCGCGGAGTTTGATAAAACCCTTGCCCTGCTGCAGGCGGGTGGCTGCACCCATATTTCGGCCTATCTGCTCAAGATCGAGCCCGGCACCGCCTTTGGCCGCACCCCGCCGCCGGGCCTGCCGGATGCCGACGCCGCCGCGGAGTTTTACCTGTACGCCGTGCAGCGTCTGGCGCAGGAGGGCTACCGGCAATACGAGATCAGCAACTTTGCCTGCCCCGGCCACGAAGGGCGGCACAATCTGCTGTATTGGAACTGTAAAGATTACTGGGGCATTGGTCCGGCGGCCCACAGCTGCCTGGGCAGTGTGCGCCGCTTTTGGCCCAATGACACCGCTGCTTTTATTGCCGGGACTGTTCAAGAGCAGTACGAAGGCCCCTGCAACGCCGAGGATTACCTGATCATGCAGTTGCGCCTTTGCAGCGGGCTGAATCTGACCGAGTATGCGGCCCGGTACGGCGTTCGGTTCGATGCCGGCCAGATGGCATTTTTGCGCCACTGCGCCGCCAGCGGCTATGCTGTGCTGGATGGCGATACCCTGCGGCTGACGCCGAGTGGCATGATCGTGCAGAATGCCATTCTGGAAGAACTGATTTGATTTTCAAGGCAATACCGCATAATTCTAAGTGCCGATACGGCGAGCGAGGTGCGGCAGCTGCTAAGCCAAAAGCGCAGATAATACTTTGTGTCTTATCGAGCATTTTGGCAACGCAGATGCCGTGCCGCAGCCGCCGAAGCGGTGCTTAAGCCGCAAGGCGGGAATTGTGCGGTGTTGCCTCAAAAATATCCGCCGTCCATATGGGTGCTTTGGGCCACTGGCTGGTCGTGCAGCCCCATCGAAACACCCAGTGCTTCATCCACGCGGCGCATGTCATCTTCCGGAATGCGCCCGGCGCGCTCCCTCAGGCGGCGTTTATCCAGTGTGCGAATTTGTTCGGTCAGCACAATGCTGTCTTTGGCCAGGCCGCAGCGGTTGGCCCGCACGCCGATATGGGTGGGCAGGCGGTTTTTATCCTGCCTGCTGGTGATGGCGGCAGCGATCACGGTAGGGCTGTGCCGGTTGCCGATATCGTTCTGAATGATAAGTACCGGCCTGACTCCCCCCTGCTCCGACCCAACCACCGGGCTGAGATCTGCGTAAAACACTTCACCTCTGTGCACTTCCATAACAAAACCTCCCTGCTGATACTGCAATGCGTTCTGTTTACAGTATAAGCAGGGAGGCTTTATTTTAATCATGAATCGGTGGGGCAAAAAAGCATTGCGATTCTATCTGGCGGGGAATGCAAGTGGTTGCCATATGCCCAACATGCGGGACAGCAAGCATCGTCCCCTACAAATGATTTGCAGCGTTTGCTGCAATCAGCAAGGTTTCCATGCGGCGGGGAGGGGCCTTGAAATGTACCGCAAACCACACAAATGATTTGCCGTGCTTTACTGCTTGCGGCAAACCATGTATCACTCCACCCGTTCCAACACCACAAACGCACCGGCAAGGCCGGCCTCATGGGTCAAGCTCAAATGAGCCTGCAAATGGTTCTGCGCCATGAAACGGGCGGCTTTACCGGTAAATTCCAGGTAAGGCGCACCGCTTGGCTGGCGCAGGGCGGCGATTTCCGCCATGGAGAACCCGGAAAGGCCGGTGCCGCAGGCTTTCAAAAATGCTTCTTTTGCAGCAAAGTTGGCCGCGGCGGTTTCCGCCTGCTTCTTGCCCGTATGGGCGACAATGAGCTCCTGCTCCGCCGGGGTATACACATGCTGCAAAAATGCCGGGCGGGCAATGCTCTTTTCAATCCGGCCCACATCACACAGGTCTGTGCCAATGCCGTAAATCACAGCAGGCCCTCCTTTTCCAGCGCAGCCAGCAGGGCAGCTTTCTCGTTGGGCAGGCGGCCCTCCATCACGGCGCGCAGCAAGGTGTTCAACGCCTTACCCACCGCGGGACCGGGGGTGATGCCTGCATCCATCAGGCTGGCCCCGTTCACGGCAAGCTGTCCTACCGTATAACAGGCGGTAGCCGAAAGTTCCAGCATCCGTCCCTCAAAAGCGCGCACCTGCTGTTCGCGCTGCATCACTCCCGCATTGCGGGCATGGGCGGCAAGATCCGCGAGCTTCAGGCGGCAAAGGCGCTGCAAAAATGCGGCACCATAGCGGTTCAGCATGTTCAGGATGCCGGCATCATCGCTGGGCAGGGCACCATCGTGGATAGCAACCAGTGCGCTGGCGCTTTCCACAAGATAAGTAGGCGCCTTGAGCCGCAGCAGGATGCTGCGCGCCATTTTACTTCCGGCCTGGTTGTGGCCGGGGAAATGCGCCGCGCCGTCCGGGCCGACGGTGCGGCATTCCGGCTTGGCCAGATCATGCAGAAAAACACTCCACCGCAGAATGCGGGCATTTTTATCGTCCATGCCCGCCACATCCAGCAGTTCCACCGCCACTGCGGTGTGCTGCCACACATCATAGCAGTGCCAGCGCCCCGGCTGGGTGCAGCCGATGCATGGCTCAATCTCCGGCACCGCCCCGGCAAGAATCCTGCCATAGCGGCTCAGCACTTTGCCCGCAGCGGGGGCGGCCAGCAGCTTATCCAGCTCGGTATAAATGCGCTCGGCGGAAATATTCTGGATGCTCTGCCGCATATCCAGCGCGGCGCGCTCGGTGGCTTCCTCCAGAGCAAAATCCAGCTGGGCGGCCAGCCGCACCGCGCGCAGGATGCGCAGGGCGTCCTCGGCAAAACGTTCTTCCGGGTCGCCCACGCAGCGCATCAGGCAGGCGTGCAGGTCACTGCGGCCGCCGTACAGGTCGATCAGTCCCTCGCCGGGGGCATAAGCCATGGCGTTGATGGTAAAATCCCGCCGGGCAAGATCCGGCTGCACCTGCGGCACAAACTGCACGGCATCCGGGTGGCGGCTGTCATGGTACTGGCCATCCACACGGTAGGTGGTGATTTCGTAGGGGGTGCCGCCCACGATGACGGCAACGGTGCCGTGCTTTTCCCCCGTTAAGATCTGGCGGTAGGCGGAAAACACCGTCCGCACCTGTTCCGGTCTGGCAGAGGTGCATATATCCCAATCGCCGGGGGTACGCCCCAGCAGGCTGTCCCGCACGCAGCCGCCTACGACATAGGCTTCAAACCCGGCGCGGCGCAGTGCCCCCAACAGGCGGGATGCCGCCGCGGGAATGCTGATTTTGATTTGCGGTTCATGGCCAGACAAGGCGGTCACTTCCCCTCTGCAAGTATTTCAGCCGCACGGTGGTTTATCAGCCAAAGTTCCATTCTTCGGCAAGGTCTACGCAGCAGGCCACACAATCGCCTTCCTCACGCAGGGCGGCAATCTTAGCTTCAGCTGCTTCGGCATCCGGCATCCAGGTAACAATAAAAAAGTTCTCCGCCGGAACGCCGTAATACACCCAGGTGCCATCGGCACGCACCAGGTCTGCCAGGTGGTCCAGTTCCTCGCCGTCGGTCAGGCCCTGGCCTTCTTCGGCGTAAATCATTTCCGGCTGCACCTGCATGGAATCGATCACGGTAATGCTGCTGTTGATGTAAGTATCGCGGTCGGTGCTCTGGTCGCTGTTTTTCCACGCGGTGGCAAACGCTTTTACAAGCAGCTCCCGCACTTCCAGCATTTTATCGCCTTGCTGATACATGATAACTCTCTGCCTTTCCATTTATAAATATATGAATACAGTATAACACGAAACAGGCCTGCACGCCATAAGAATAGAAAGAATTTTGGCGCGCGCTCCGTAGGGCAATGCCGAGCAGTGCTTTACCCCCGCCGCATATACAAAATCGGGTACGGGCCGCCCTGTTCATCCAGCTCCCTGCGGCGGTATACGGCAAAGCCCATGTGCCGGTAAAAACCGGCTGCCGCCGGGTTCTGCTCGTTCACGGTCAGCTCACTCACGCCGTACTGCTCCATGCCAAGGCACAGCAGGCGGGCACCAAGGCCCTGGCCGTGCGCCTCCGATTCCAGAAAGAGCATTTCCAGCCGGTTCTCCTGCACGCCCATAAAGCCGACCGGTGTGCCGCTTTCATCCTGCGCAACAATCAGGTGTTCCACCCCGCACAGGGCCTGCGGAACATAAGTACGGATAGCGGCAATTTCCGGCGCAGACAAAAACAGGTGGGTTGCCTGCACAGAGCGCTGCCATACCTCCACCAGCTGTAGAGCCGTTTATTTATGCACAACATTAGATTTTCCTTTGTGTTGAATAGGCAAGCCGTTAGATTGCCTTGTTCTCAATCACTCGGATAACGTTGTGGTTATTCTCGATGTAATCAATAATTCGCTGGTACTCGTCGGCAAAATTGAAGTCAACCGTTATTTCCCCGTTCTCATGCACCCAAACCGCTTTTACGAGTTCAACCATAATCCCGCGGTTAAGGCTCTGAATGTTTTTGTATTTCAGAAAGGCGGTTAGATACGGGTCGTCGGTTCCGATACCATCAGCCATTACCTGCATTTCCTCTTTCAGATAGGAGATGTTCGCTTCAAGCTGTTGTATCTGTTCTGCAATCTTGCCTTTCAAGCGGCGGTATTCCTCTTTGGTAATCTCACCGCTTTTCCAATCAAGGTACAAGCTATCGGAAGCGTCATTGTACTGTTTTAGCTGCTTCTCTGCCTGTTTCAAGGAATGGGATAATCTCTTGCTTTCCCGGTTGATAACAGGCGCGTTGTTAATCCGTTCAATTTCTTCTGCAAGCCGATCTACAAGGGCAATTTGCATTTGCAACGCTGCCAATACCGCGTTTTCCAACTTGTCTTGCCGGATAGAATGTTTGCTGCAAATCTTCTTATCGGTGTAGCTGCGGCAAGAGTAGTAGGCAATATCGCGGGCGGTTTTGCGCCGCATGGCCTTTTTGCAATCCGCGCAACGGACAAAGCCGGACATGAGATAGACTTCCTGTTTGCCGGGGGCTGTCCTTGTGTCGCGCTTATGTAGGGCTTGCGCTTTCTCGAATGTTTCCCTGTCAATAATCGCTTCGTGTGTGTTGGGGACGACAAACCATTCTTCTTCGGGGACGTTGATCTGCTTGTGTACTTTGTAGCTTATTACGCGATTACGGCCTTGCACCATTACGCCCGTATAAACTTCATTTTGCAATATCCTTACAATCGTGCTGGCAGACCACAAACCATCGTTTTTGTCGGAATTAGGGTTGTTATACTTAAAGCCTTTTTTCTTCTTATAGGCTTCGGGGTTCGGCTCTCCCATTTGGTTAAGCCGCTTTGCAATCCCCATTTTACTGTACCCCTCATTGACAAACCAATGGTAAATGCTTTTGACAACCTCCGCTGCTTCTTCATCTACAATCAAGCTGTTTTTGTCGTTTGGGTCTTTCTTGTAGCCGTAAGGGGCAAACGCGCCTATGAACTCGCCGCGCTCCCGTTTCATCTTGAATGTTTTGCGGATTTCTTCGGAAGTGGTCGCGGCAAACTGCTCGTTGAACATTCCCCTAATAGGTACTTCAAGGCCGCTTGCAGAATGGGGATTTGCGTAAGTGTCAATAAATGGTGTGCCTGTGCAAATAAACCTTGCACCGTTAATGGGTATGAACTCCTCTAAAAACTTTTGCTGGTCGGCAAGGTTGCGGAAACCGCGTGCAAGGGATTTGATAATCATGCAGTTTACTTCTTTTCGGACAATGCAGCCCTCAAGCCGTTTGAAGTTTGGTCGCGCTGTGTCGGTGCCTGTCAATCCGTCGTCGGCAAACACGTCTACAATCACATAGGTTCCCGGCTCAAAATAGCTGTCTACAAAGTCGCGGAGTATCTTTTCTTGGTTGATAACACTCTCGCTTTCGTCCTCGTTGTCGTCCTCTCTGGATAGTCGAATGTATAGCCCAATTTTCCAAAACGGCTCTGCATAACTGCGTGCCATTTTGTCTTTGCGTATGCGGGGCATTATACCTCCTTTCCCCCTATAATTACGAGTTAATTATACCATTTTCGCCCCGTAATCACAAGGTCTTACCCATAGAGTTAGGGAAAGTCGGCGGTTATTTCAGACTTAAAAAGTAATCGCACAATGATTGCTTTAGCGTTCTATCCTCTGCGACAAACCGTATTCTTACGGGCGTATCGCCGCAAAGAAAACAATACGGATTGACGATCTGCTCCAAGTAGCTTTGCATTTTTTTTGCTGCTGGCAAAGAACTGTCAATATGGATATTACGAATATCAACCAAAGTGCTGCGGTCAACCTGTGTAATATCAACATTTCTCATTTGTTGAAGTTGTAACTTGGTAATCATCTTCTTTCCCTCCCGGTTAGCGGCATAGTACAGAATATGCGCTCCGGCTTGTACGATATGAGAAATAAGGCTGAAACGGGCGGTTGTTAGCTGCAACCTCACGGGAGTTTCACCCCGGCCCATGCTTATGGGTGCGCCGCGCAATACTTTGAGGGTGTTCAACGCGGGAGTATCATTGTGCCGCCTTGTATGTCGTCGCCCACAAGCTGCTAAACCTGTTTTACGGCGCGGTAGTTGTCGCTCGACTTTTCCCCGTAGGGGAAAAGCTGTCATGGCGTACCCGCCGACTGGCTCGGTACAGACGGAATGTACCCGTTTGCCTGTTATGCTGCGCACCAAAGGCCGCTTTCTTTGTCAAAGAACAATAGGCTTTGTCGGCCTGCAAAAGCACATCAACAGCGGATATGCTTTTGCGGAACGACAAATAGCCCATAACGGGAAGCGTGGAAAGGGGACACGCTCCCCGCATGGGCTAAAAGATTATCCTACATGAAAAGCAAGGGTGCGGGTAATAAGGCGCACTTGCAGCCTGTTACGCATTTCCTCGTCCACATAGGAATAGGTATTGCCCGCGTCGTCTTTCAGCGTGCGGGTACAAAGTTTCGCTATGTAACCCTCGTAGTGCTTCAAGATCGCGCACATGGCGGTTGTGTCGCCGTTTGCCGCTGCGGAAATGACAGGGAACGGCAACAGATTTTCAGACTTCCTAACGGTATTCATCATCTGCTTTTCCCTCCAAATACTGTTTGATTTTCGCAAGCGCGGATTTCCTGTGCCGGAAAACCGTCGTGCGTACAACATTCAGCAGTTCGCCAATTTCCGCGTCGCTCATATCCAAGAAGTAGGACAAAAGGATAATGTCGCGTTTCCTTTCGGGCAAAGCGTTAAGGGCTTCGGCAAGCAGTTCATTTTTGACGAGTACATCAAAGCCGGACACTTGAAAACGGAAATAATCGCTTTCGTATTCGTCCGTTGTGAAAAGCTGCGCGAGTTCGCTTTCGCTCAAATCCGAAAAAGTAACTTCGCGTGCTGCGCGTTTCGCAAGAGTGCGGCGGTGGCTTTTCGCTTCGCCGACCAAAGTTTTCTTTGCTAATGCGTCGTACTGATGTTGTATTCTTTCCTTGTCGGAAGAAGATAGCTCCATAGAGTTCACCTCCTTCCCGCGTGGAGTAGAGGACGGGAGTTAAGGGCTTGTCCTCTCTGCCCCTTTCGCTCCGTACCCGTTCGGGAGATGGCTCTTGAGTGCGCTTTTCAGAAAAAAGTTGAAAAAAGCAAAATGCGCCCGTCCGCAAGACGCGGACGGGCGCAAAGGAAATGTAAGCAGTAGCTAAATGTATTGACAGTTCACATTCATAGCCGGAATATCCCGCTTGCGGAGCATAGCTTTTTTTGACCGCAAAGCATTAGGCGGGTTACAGTAAATAAAAATGGACACGGCGATACCTCCCCGATACCGCCGTATCCTTAAAAAAGGGCGACTTTAATACACTACCCGCAATCCATTCTATAATAGGGAACAGCGGCTTTTGCGCAATATTAAATAAAAAAGCCGATAACACATAGGTTTTTTGACCTAATGCGTTATCGGCTCTGCGTCTATGCGTCTGGCACTTTTAATCATTTTTTTTTGAATTTATTATATGTGTTAGCTAACTGTCCACAAGCCGCGTTAATCTCTCTGCCATGAGAAACTCTCATAGTAACTTCAAGTCCTGCTTGCTCTAATTGATGTTTGAATGCAACTATTTCCCGTTTCTGTGGTGCTTTAATTCTTGAATTGCTTGTTGGGTTGTATTGTAACACGTTAATCATAACTTTTTTGCCCCGAAACCATTTTGCAAGTTGTCTTACATCTGAGGGCCGGTCATTTATACCCGGTAAAAGCAAATACGCAAAGACAATTTTGCGATTATGCCTTTCAGAATAGGATAAGGCTTGCTTAACAACATCTTCAATAGCATATATGCGCATGTGAGGAATAATACGATTTCTTGCAGATTGTGTTGCTGCGTGTAAAGATATTGTCAACTGAATTTTAAGATGTTCCTCGCGCAATTTTTTTAATTGATCGACCGGACCAACTGTTGATATGGTAATGCCGTCGGTTGGAAAGTTGAGCCCATATCTATCTCGGAGAATATGGATTGCTTTTATCAAGTTGTCATAATTGAATAAAGGCTCTCCCATACCCATAAAAACGATACGGTTTACTTTTCGACGCAACAATATAATCTGTTGTACGATTTCTGACGATGTTAGATTACGAACAAAGCCATTTCGCCCGGACTCACAAAAAATACAACCAACAGGACAACCGACTTGTGTGCTCACGCAAACAGTTCCACCATCTCGCCGCTTGATAAAAACCGTTTCAATGTATTTGTTGTCTTTCAGTTCGTAAACATACTTTTCAGTATCACTGCTTTTGCAAATATTTTTTACCAACATTGATAGATTTTTTTTGCGTGGTAATTGCTTATATAATTCTTCATATAAGGCTTTTGCTTCATTCTCGCCAATAACTTCCGACATTTCTTTGTAAGTAAATCCGTATGGATCATTCCGTACTTCCGCAGGCGTATATTTAGGTAAACGTTTCATTTTTATATCCTTTCTTCTAAATAATAAAAGTTTGTTTTTCTGTATTTTTGATTACAATCTCTAATTTTTCTACATCAATGATATGCGTCAATTTGCATTTAGGGCAGAAAAGAGGAAAATCTTTTAATACAGTATTATGAAATACTTGAACTCTCGTCTTTCCGTTACAAATCGGACATTTTATCCAATATTTTTTAAGCATTATATTTCACTCGTCCTTTTTACACAAAAAATGCAGGTCAATCCTCAACATGAGCATTGACCTGCATTTATAATGCACAGAGCAGTACAACAAAACTAAGGCATAGCTTGCACTATATCTATACGTCGTTAGTTTTTTGTATAGCATCCGCAAAATAAGCATGACAAAAAAGCCCATGTTGAAAATGGGAAAATCCTTTTTTTCAATGCTTATCTAATACGCATGCTATGCAACATAAACGCCGCCTCCTTTTACATAAATTTTATTTTATCAGAAAATCAGTCTACTGTCAATACACAACAGGAAGTATTTAACCTAATGATATGAATTGTGTGGACATATCCAAAAAGAAAGGTGAACTGTAAAATGTAACAGGGTGAATGAAAATGGCAAAAAGACCCGTACCATTGTACGACTTTAAGGCTTTCGGGGCAGCTATAAAAGCCGCGAGAAATGAATACGGCGAGAGCCGCAAAAAGGTAAGCGACGAGTTATATATTTCCCCGCGCTACCTTGCGAATATCGAGAACAAGGGACAACAGCCGAGTTTACAGGTATTCTATGACCTTGTAACCCGGTATCATATTTCGGTAGATCAATTTTTCTTCCCGAACAGCAATGCGGAGAAATCCACCGGGCGGCGGCAGCTTGACGCGCTGCTGGACGGTATGAGCGATAAAGGCATACGGATTGTAACCGCAACAGCAAGGGAGATAACGGAAGTCGAAAAAGCAGAGGATTAACCTCACAATATGAGAAATCGGGAGATTGCAGCGCATGGCGGCTGCAATCTTTTTTTGCGTCCAAAATCAAGGGAATGCGCAACAAATACCGCCTTTCGGTAGGGGTATGGAGTAGATAGCAAGCACAGCAAACGAGTACCCGTTTGCGAAAAATGCTTGTTGGGATAATCCCAAACCCTTATACCGAAAGGCGGCGCGGAAATGGAAAACCGAAAGAGAAATATCCAAATGAAGTTTTACGTTACGGAAGAAGAAAAGCGGCTGATCGACGAGAAGATGAAGCAGCTTCCCATAAAGCAGTATGGGGCATACTTCCGCAAAATGGCGATTGACGGGTATATCCTTGTCATTGACCGAAGCGACACGAAAGCATATATCCGGGAACTGCAAGCGGTGAGCCGGAACATCAATCAAATTGCCAAACGCGCCAACGCGACGGGGGCGGTTTACCAGCAGGACATTGAGGATATAAAAAAGGCGGTGGACGAGATATGGCGGTTACAAAGACGCACCCTATTAAATCAACCTTAAAGGCCGCAATAGACTATATCTTAAATCCCGAAAAGACAGACGGAAAGCTGCTTGCGTCCTCTTTCGGCTGCGGGCTGGAAACCGCCGATATAGAGTTTGCATGGACGCGGGAAGCTGCCGGAGATCGCGGCACACATTTAGGGCGGCACTTGATACAATCCTTTGCGGTAGGCGAAACCACGCCGGAAGAAGCGCACAAAATCGGCATGGAACTTGCGCAAGCGGTGTTAGGCGGCAAGTATGAGTTTGTTTTGACAACCCACGTCGATAAAGACCATCTGCATAATCACTTGATTTTCAACGCGGTTAGCTTCGTTGACTACAAAAAGTATCATTCCAACAAGCAAAGCTATCACGCTATCCGACGCACCAGCGACAGGATATGTAAAGAGCATGGGCTATCCGTCGTCGTGCCGGGACAGGACAAAGGGAAAAGCTATGCGGAATACACCGCCGAAAAGCAAGGAACAAGCTACAAAGCCAAGCTGAAAACGGCGATAGATACCCTCATTCCCCAAGTCAAAGATTTTGACGAACTGCTGCGCCGTTTGCAGGAAATGGGGTATGAAATCAAACAGGGCAAATATATTTCTTTCCGCGCTGCCGGACAGGAACGGTTTACCCGCGCAAAGACGCTCGGCGCGGCCTATACGGAAGAAGCCATAAAGGAGCGTATCAAGGGCGTATATATTGCCAAGTCAAAGCCGCTGCGGGAAGATAAGAAAATCCGGCTTGTCGTCGATATTGAAAACAGCATTAAAGCCCAACAATCGGCGGGCTATGAACGGTGGGCGAAAATCCATAATCTGAAACAGGCTGCAAAAAGCATGAACTTCTTGACCGAAAACAAGATTGAATATTACAGCGACCTCGAAAGCAAAATCGCGGATATTATGACCGCCCATGACGCGGCGGCAAGGGCGGTTAAGGAAGTGGAACAGCGTATGTCCGATTTATCGCTGCTTATCAAGCACACCACCACATACCGACAATTAAAACCGATTTACGAGGAATACAAGAAATCGCGGGACAAGGAAAAGTATCTGCGGGGGCATGAAAGCGAAATTATCCTGTTTGAAGCTGCGGCAAGGGCACTCCGGGAAATGCAGATAAAGAAGCTGCCCGATCTCGCCGCGCTGCGCAAGGAGTATAGCGGCTTAAACGACAGGAAAAGCAAATTGTATGAGGATTACCGCCAAGCGAAAAAGCAAATGCAGGAGTACGGCGTTGTCAAAAAGAACGTCGATAGTATTCTTTACCCGTCCCAAAGCAAGGCGCGGGAGCAGGAGCGATAAGGCGCAAAACAAGGGGTAGCAAGTGGAACATTAAGGGCTGAAAACGCCTGTGTTTCTGCGGCTTCCAGCGCGGGGAAACGGCATAGACGATACTTTATATTCAAACCCGCAAAAACAGCTTTCTAATTGTCCACGCAAGGACAAAAAAAGAACAGGGGCGCGGTGCCGGAAATCGGCAACCGCGCCCCTGTTTTCTATGGGCTATTCCTCGTCGGTCAAGATAAACTCCCGTTCGGAAAACTCGCTGTCCGTCATGGCTTGCAGCTTTTTCACCGCTGCGGCGGCAAGCTGGCGCATATCCTCGTCCATATAGGGCATGGCGGCAAGGATATTTTCAAGCGTTGTTTCCCGGCTGTCCTCGGCGTAAATCGCAATTATGTTTTCTTCCTCAATGGTAAAGCGGATATTCATACTATCAAACCTCCAAATCCTTTTTCTGCTCTTTCTGCTTGTCTTTCGGCTGCTGCGCCGCCTGTTTCTTGTACTCGTCCAGCTTCTTCAAAATGGACGGTTTCTTTTGCGGCTGCTCCCGTTTCTCGGCTTTTACCGCTTTCGCAAGGTCGGTAACGGAAATCGCTTCGCCCGCCTTTGCCCGCTGCTCCAAATCCGCGACGGTGGGCGTTTGCGGCGTATTATTGATAATCCCGTCAAAGTTGTTGTCGTTCTGCTCTACAATGTCCTCAACGTGCTTTAAGGGATTATCCCGCTGCGGCTGCTCGGCGGCTATGGCATAAGCCTGTGTGCCATTTCCCATAATGAGATACTTCCCGTCCTCCGACGCATGATGAAAACCAAAGCCCGCCGCTTCGATCTGTTCGCGGCTCATGTCGGTAATGTAAAAGTTCCCTCGCGGCGTTCTGACGGTTTCGCCCGTCATAAGGCTTTCGGGGGTCGCTTCCGGCTGCTGCTTTTCAAGCTGCCCGCCCTTGTAGGAATACCCTTGCGCCGCGATTGCTTCAAGGGTCTTGCCCGTAACGTCGCCATAAATCCGCTTGTCTGCGTCTACAAGCAGTTGCAGCGTATCTTTTACGGTATCGGATAGGGCTTGCTGCTGTTCGGGAGATAGCTTATCAAATACGGGGGTCTGCTGCGCTTGCTCCTGTAAAAACTCCGGCACCTGCTGAAAACCTATGCTGTCTACATAATGGGCGGTGTTCTCGCCGTTCTGATGAAGCACAACAATGTCGGAAACGGAAAGGCTATGCCCCTTGAAGTCGGCGGGGCGGTCGATATTAAACTTTTCCCAAATGCCGCCAAGCGTCATATCCTTTGTAAGCGGTGCGGTATAGACGAGTTCATAATTTGCCCGGTCAACGAAATGCCCCGTTGCTTGCAGACGGTCGAAAGGCTCAAAGCGCAAATCCATAGTTTCCTCTCTGCGGGCTAACTGATAAATCCCGTAGCTGTCCTCCTTGCCGTTGAGAAGCAAGGTTTCTTTTGTTTTCGCTTCCTGCTCCTGCTCGGCTTGCCGCTGCTGCTGCAATTCGGTAAAATGCCCCTCGATCTCGGTAATGAGTTCCTTTGCGGTTGCCTGTATCGTTTCAAGGGACGCTTTTAATTCGGTCATTTCCTTGCCGCTGCTCCACCCGGCAACATACCCGAAAGAGTAATCCGACGTATCAAGCCCGAAATGCTGACACACCGTATAGGCAACGCTTTCAGCCTGTACCTCGCGGCTGCGGCGGTCAACGCGGTTTTGTTCCTCCAGCGGGGCGTTTAAGTCCACGTCATGCAGCTTCGCATGGGCGATTTCGTGAATGGCGGTCTTAACCGCTTGCAGCTCGCTCACACCCTCTTTGATAGCAATTCGCTTATCGGTCAAACTGAAATATCCGTTTGCGCCGTTTGTGATCTGCTCAAAAGCAATCGGAACGGGGGACGCTTTTTCAAGGGCAGCGAAAAAGTCCTCGTACTGTTCCACATCGGCAAGCAGCGGTTTGACGGAGAGGTCGGGAAACTCCTTGCCCTCGGTCTGCGAAATGTCAAAGACGGTTACAACCTTAAAGGCGGGAACGGTAACTTCCTTTTCTTCCTTAACCGTCTTTCCCTCGCTGTCAAGTATGGGCTTTCTTGTGTCGGGGTCGATTTTATCCACCAGCTTTTTTACCTTGTAAGGTGCGGGGGCAAAGATTTTAATACCTTTCTCGCCGCTTTTCACATGGCGGTCAAACTCTTTCTGCCATTGTGAATAGCCCTTTACCAAATTGCCGCCCTGCATGGCGATTAGGATAGTGTTATTCAAGCTGTAATCGTGAAACTTTGACATAGCCGTTAAAAACTCTTTGTAGCGGTCGCTGTCAAAAATCGCTTGTATGCCCTGTTCCAGACGGGCGGTGATCTCCTTTACCTTGTCGCCGGGTTTTTCAGAAGAAAGGATAATCGGCACGACGGGGCGGGGCTGCTGCGGCTCTGCGGTCTGTACGGCTGCTTGCTGCGTTTCGGCTGCGTCCATATAGGCTTTGTCCTGTTCGCCGCGCTCCGGCTGCGGGTAACTCATAATGCGGTATTCCTCCGGCACTTCGCGCCCCTCAAACTGCCGTTCCCACTCGTCGCCGCTTTCCACGATATAGCCGTATTCGGTAAACGCGCCTTTTTCCTGCGCGGCGGCGTTCCTGCCAAAAGTAGTAAGGTCAATGCCGCCTTTCCATTCTTCGGGCATTTGTACCATGCCGGATTGATTTAAGTAATAGTCGCCCAAATCGCGGTAGGTATGTACTTCGGGAATATGGACGTAAAAATCCACGTTGTAGGTGAAGTCAATTACCTGTCCGATATTTGCAAGCCCGTTTTTCTGCTGCAAAGCTGCGTTCAGCTTGCCAACCTCGGCGGGGTCAAGCTGTTCGAGCCGCGCCGCAAGAAAATTGAGTTCGTCCACGTCGGCGGCGCATACCATTTCATAAGGCAAAGCAATATGTTTCTCTGGGTCGTCGGAATAGCCGCGAATGGAAAAATCCTGCGGGTTATCGGCGGTAATGCCGACGCTCTGCATAGCGGTCTGTAACTGCTCCTTTGTGGCGGGCATATCCAGCCAATAACCGCCGGGGTCGCCCGCTTCAAAACGGCTGCGGTTGCCAATCATAATAGAAAACTGTTCGCTCATGTGTTCACGCTCCTTTTGCTGCCCGGTAGTTTCGGGGATAGCTGCCGCCTGTGGCTGCTGCTGCGGGGGTTCCTCACCCTCAATGGTATAGCCCGGTAAAAGCATACCGTTTACTTTGAAATGCTCGGCGTACTCCTGCGGGATAGGCGGGGAGATTTCCGTAAACAGACGGTCGTATGCTTTGATACGTCCATTCAGATACTTTTCCATAGCCGCCTTATCGGAAAAAACCTTTCTGTCCTGTCCGGCAATCTTCGCTTGCCCGTTCCTGTTCGGGCTGTTGGTATAAACGCCCCATGTGAGAGAATAAGAGTAAGGGACGCTTTGCTGCTTCTCCCTGTCGTAACGGGTGTTCTCGTAAATGTGGTAGTTCATCTGATATACCCGGTTGCTGCGGGTATATCGGTCATATTCGCCTTTCTGCCACTCGTTAGAAGTGTGCTGCACAACGGTTGTCCTTGTGTATTCAATCGCTTTGTCAAGCAAAAGCGTTTTTCCCGCCTGCTGTTCCCAAGCGGCGGCGCGGGTTGAGAGATCGTTAAAAATCGCCTGTTCCGCTGCCGCGCTTTCCTCACGCATGGCGTGTAGCTGTTCCAGCGGCAAAGAAACATAGGGGGCAATATCCCCGTCCTTTGCTTCAAAATATATCCGGCGTTCTATCCGCATGGTTTCGGCGGTTTCCAATTTGTCATGGTCGTATGAAGAATACGGCATATTGTTTCATCACGTCCTTTCTCGATTTTTAAGGGTTTGGGACTATCCCAACAAGCAAAATGCCCGCGCTTCCCATAGAGCAGCGCGGGTATTTCTCGCAAACGGGTACTCGTTTGCTGTGCTTGCTATGTAGTTATTTTTATCCGTAAACGCCTGTTTCTCTCGCTTTCCGCTTTCTGCCTGCGGCGTATCTTTGCCGCACAATCGGGACAGTATTTCGCCCGATTGCTGCCCGCCGCAAACGTGCTGCCGCATACCGCGCAACGCTTCAAATCGGTTTCCCCGCTGCGGGTGATCTGTTCGCATAGCTGCCTGTCTGCGGGTAAAACCGCTTCGCGGAAATAACGGCATAACAGCGAATAGCTGATACTCTGCACACAAACGCAAGTTTCCCCGTCGTCCAATAGCAGACAGTTCCCGCAATCATTGTTGGCGCACGCGGCTCGGGCCATTTTCTTAACGGCTCGATACTGCTTTTCATCAAGCCTAATCATTTTCGGTTCTGCTCGACGCGGAAGTTTACATACTTGCCGCCTGTGTCGGCAAGCAGCACAACCCCGTCAAAGGTCTTTCCCGTTTTGGTGGAGTACATACCCTTGATTTTTACCTTTCCGTCTTTCAAAAGGGCGGCGGCAATCGCCTTTGTGAAAGTCTTTTTGCGCTGCTGAAAGAACAAGTCATTTTTCCACATGACAAAGCTGCACGCCCTGTCGGAACAGTAGTAGTTTTTCTTGCCCTCGTAAACCGCCGCGCCGCAACGGGGGCAAGTTCCGATTGCTTCCCGCTGCGGGGTAAACAGTTTTGCTTTATCCTCGGAAATCGCGGAATAGGTCTTGACAAGCCCCGCTGTCATTTCCTCAATCCCTCGCATAAAGTCGGCGGGGCTGTCGCTGCCCTTTGCAATCCCGGTAAGGCGCGTTTCCCATTCTGCCGTAAGCTGCGGGGACGTAAGGCTTTCGGGCAGAATGGCGACAAGGTTATACCCGTCCTTTGTGGGGATTAGCTTCTTGCCCTTGCGCTCGGCAAAGCCCGCTGAAATGAGCTTTTCAATGATACCCGCCCGCGTCGCGGTGGTGCCTAATCCCTTGCGTTCCGCGTCCTCCGGCGTTTCCTCCTTGCCCGCGTTCTCCATAGCGGACAGAAGCGTATCTTCGGTATATGCTTTTGGGGGCTGCGTGTAACGCTCGGAGATCTCCGCTGCGGTATTTTCAAAGGTCTGTCCCTCGGTAAGCGGGGGCAAAACCGCTTCCGGCTCTGCGTCCTCGTCCTGTTCCTCGGACGCGGCGCGGGATAATCTTTCAATCTCACGCCAACCCTCGCAAAGCGTTGTCCTGCCCTTTGCGGTAAAGGTATAGCCGCCGCAAGTGAAAACCGCCGTAACCGCTTCATACGCATAGGGCGCGGCTGCGGCGCAAAGCAGCTTTGCACACACAAGGGTCATAAGTTTTGTTTCGCTGTCGGCAAGGGAAGCAAAGCCCGCTTTCAAAAACTCGGCTGTCGGCAAAATAGCGTGGTGGTCGGTTACTTTGCTGTTGTCGCAAACCCTTATAAGGTCTGCTTGCAGCTTCACGTCCCGCATAAAGGGAAGCAGCGAACAAAGCCCGGTAATGAGTTCCTTTGTGCTGTCCTGCATATCGGAAGTGATATATTTGCTGTCGGTGCGGGGATAGGTCAAAAGCCGCTTTTCATAGAGGGCTTGCGCATAATCAAGGGTCTGTTTCGCCGTAAATCCATACAGGCGGTTAGCTTCGCGCTGTAACGCGGTAAGGTCAAACAGCTTCGGCGGGGCAACGGTCTTTTTCTCTTTTTTGAGGGAAGTACAAACGGCTTGCGATTTCTCGCAAGCCGCTTTCATCTGCTGCGCTGCCGCTTCGTCGTTCAGTCTTTCGGACAAAGCCGAAACACCGCCCGCGTCCAGACGGACAACATGATATTTTTCTTTCTTAAAGCTGCTGATCGCATAGTCGCGGTTTACCAGCATGGTAAGGGTGGGCGTTTGCACTCTGCCGACATTCAGCGTTTTGTGATAGAGGATAGAGAAAAGGCGGGTCGCGTTAATCCCGACAAGCCAATCTGCCTTTGCTCTGCAAAGCGCGGATTGATAGAGGTTGTCATAGCTGCGCCCGTCTTTGAGGTTTGAAAAGCCCTCGCGGATTGCGCTTTCTTCCATGCTGCTAATCCAAAGGCGGGAAAAGGGCTTTTTGCAATTTGCCTGTTCGTAGACAAATCGAAAAATGAGTTCTCCCTCGCGCCCGCTGTCGCACGCATTGACAATCTCGGAAACGTCGCTGCGGTGCATAAGGTCTTTGAGTACGGAAAACTGCTGCTCCTTGCCGCTGGCAACGATAAACTGCCAATCCTGCGGGACAATGGGGAGATCGTCATACTTCCATTTTCGGTACTGCTCGTTGTAGGTCGCCGCGTCCGCAAGGCTAATCAAATGCCCGATACACCAGGACACAAGGTAGCCGCTGCCCTCAAAATATCCGCTGCGCTTTTCATTCGCGCAAAGTACGGCGGCAATCGCCGCCCCGACGCTCGGTTTCTCTGCAATTACAAGTTTCATACTTCCTCGTCCTCCTGCTCGGTTTCTAATTCTTCCGCGTCCTCGTCGTCCTCGTCAAAGTCGAGATCGTCAAGGTTGCTGCTGCCTTTTGCCGCGTCCTTTTTGGGCTTCATAATCTTAAAGTAATAGAACGCGCCGCCGCCCGCTGCGGCAAGAAGCAGCACGACAAGCAGAATAGCACCGCCCATGCCGCCGCCTTTATCTTCCTCCGGCTCCGGCTGCTCGGTTTCTTCCAGCTCCGGCTCGGCTTCCTTGCCCGCGCACTCGCTCATGTTGACGCTGCAAACGGGGCAATCGGTGTTGATGCTTCCGGCAACGCATTTTTCAGTACAGCTACAAGCGGGGGTTTCGGTCTGTTCGTCCTCCATAAGCTGCAAAAGGTCTTTTTCATCAACTTGATTGAGGAAATGGACGGTGTTTTCTCCGTCCTCGGCTCGGTCAATGATGATGTAAAAATAGTTTCCGTTTTTCGTAACGACGGTAATAAACTGTTTATCGCCGGACGCTTCGCCCGTTATGTCGTCCACAAGGCTCATGTTGCCCTCCGGCGTTAAGGGCTGCGGCTCATAGCCGCCCGTCGTTTCTTCCGGCTCGGTTTCGGTTACGGGGGTAGGCGGCTCGTCGCTCACATCACCGCCGCCCGCAAAAGCGGTAACAGAAAAGCCGCCCATGAGTACAAGGGCGGCAAGCAAAGCGGTAACGCTGCGGAACAGTTTTTTATGCTTCATCTTCGGTTTCCTCCTGTTCGTCGGTATAGTCTGCGTCCGGCTGCGGCAAGGCAATTTCGCCGCTGGCGTAAGCGGAGAGGAACGCGGCAAGCTGCGCCCCGTCAAGGTGTACCGCTTTCACCATTTGAACGATCTGCGCGTTTTCTTCCTCGATTTTCTGCGCTTCAAGGTCTTTCAGCCTTTTTTGGTATTCAAGGATTTTCGCCCTCGTTTTCTCAATATCCCGTTCGATACGGTCAAGTTTCGTGTTTGCCATAGAAATTAACTCCTTTCAAAGTCAGTTGTAATGTAGCCGCCCATAGGCGTAAAAATGGGATTGCCAATAGCTTGTATCAAGTTTTGTGTATTGTATCGGGTCGCCACAATGCAGCATGACGGGGCTTCCGTCCCCGTCCTCGCCAACGTAGATACCCACATGAGATACCCCCGGCGTGTCGTATGTACCCGTAAAGAAAACCAAATCCCCCGGCTGCGGGTTGGAAACGCGGGTTGAAATGTTGTAAAGCCCCTGCGCCCCAAGTCTGCCCGTATTGTATAAGCCGCTGTTCGTCAGCACATAGCTAACAAAACCGCTGCAATCAAAAGAGGTTTCCGGGGTGCTGCCGCCCCACACATAGGGAAAGCCGACGTATTTATCCGCTTCCTCAATGAGCCGCGCAAACTTTTCATCGGAATTAAGCAGCGCGGCGGGTACTTCGTAATCGGCGGGCGGGTTTTCATAGTATTTTGACACATAGCCGGACGACGGGAACAAATCGGGGCGGTTCCCCAGCGACGACATATACATAGCGTACATGGATAGCTGTTCCTCGCCCATAATGTAGACGGGGACATGGGAAAGGTTGAAGTTTTCCAAATCCACATGAAGAATGTAATAGTTATATGGGACTTCAACCTCATATTCGTTGCCCTCGCTGTCCGTCCTCGTTTCGGTGCGGTAGCGTACCTCGACTTCCTCCGTAACGGTCAAGATATACTGTTTCTCAAAGAGCATTTCAAGGGTGCTTTGCGCTTCATCAAGGGTAAACACGCCCTCATGCAGCGCGGAAAGGATAGAGATTAGCACATAGGGGTCATGCTCGATCTCGTCTGCGTTCACCCGGTATTCGTCGTAGCCGGGGTATTCGCGCTCGATATTATTCAGCATATCCTGTAACTCTGCTTCCATATCGGTGTAAGCTGCTTCCGCGCCCGTAATATCCGCGTCCTCGGAAAGATAGGACGACGCAATCAAGCCGCTACCGCTGTTGCCGCCAAAGAGGGAGCAAGAGGACAAGCCGCCGAAAAGCAGCAGCACGATAAAGGCAATCCCGCCCACAAGCAAGCAGCCTTTCCAATGCCGGACGACAAAGAACGTCGCCCGTTTGGTTTCCTGCGCGGTTTTCTTCGCTGCCTTTGCGGTGGCTTCGGCGGTCTTTTTCACCTTGCCGCCCGCTTTCAGCGTCTTTGCATACTGCTTTTTAATGCGCTGCTTCTGCCAAAAACGGGAAATGGGGTTAGAGTGCGCAAGGGCGGGGTTATCGTGCAGCGCCTTTTGATAGAGGAAATCGGCGTTTGCCTTTACCGCCTTTCTCTCCGCTGCCGCCGCTGCCCGGTAGGGTTTCAGCTTGTGGCTGCGTATGCCGCGTTTTACCGTCCGCGCCGCCATGCCGCCCGCTTTCTCGCCCGCAAGTTCTACCCGGTGCCCGCTTTCCACACCGACGTTTTCTTTCTCTACCTCGTAGATTTTTCCATGTACGGTGCTGTTTAACTCCTGCGCCGGACGTGATAAGGGGTTATGCCGCAACTTGCCGTTTGGGGGCTTATCCGTCTTTTCAAAGGAAAGGCGCGTTTTTGCCCTGCCTTTCGCTTCGTTAAAAACGCGCTCTTTCTTGATTTTGGTATGCTTGGGGATAGCCGCCCGCGCCGCGTCTAAACGGTCTGCCGCCTTGTCCGACTTCCTAATTGCCTTTTGAAGTTCCGGCGTTGCCCGTTCCTCTGCGGAAAACTGCAAGCGGGAAGTATGGGTTTTAAGCTGCGCTGCGTCAAGGCTCTTTTTCTCCGCGCCCTTTTCTAAATGGCGGCTAACCTCTGTGCTGATACGTTGGGTCGCTTTTTCCGCTGCTCCCGCTGCGGGGGCTGAATAGTTTTCCTCCGGCGGTCTTTCGCTGATACTCGTCGTTTCGCCCGTCGTAAGGTTTTCCGCAATCGCCCCGTCGCGGGTCATTTTCTGCGTTACCTTGTCGGGGGCTTTTAATTCCTTGCTCAATGTTCATCACCTCCAATACGCTGTTTTGCAAGGGTGCAGTATTCGGGGTTGATCTCTATACCGATATAGCGGCGGGAAAGGCTTTTTGCCGCCGCTGCGGTCGTGCCGCTGCCTAAAAACGGGTCAAGCACAATCCCGCCGACAGGACAGCCCGCCAAAATGCACGTTTCCGCAAGTTTGGGCGGGAACGCTGCAAAATGCCCGCCGCGATAGGAAGTTGTGTTGATCTGCCAAACGTTGCGGCGGCTGCGGACGGGGGAAATCATTTCGTCGGTGTATGCGCCTTTCCTGCGGGGGCGGTTGATTTTCTGCGGCTGGTTTTGCCCCGGAACGGTAGCGGCATATTTGTTGCCTTTCCCAACTCCGCTTTTCAGCCGTACCGCCGTTGTGGGGGCTATCGGCTCGGCTACTGCCTGCCAATCGTAGTAATATTTCTTTGACTTGGTAAGCAGAAACACATATTCATAGCAGCGGGTCGGTCTGTCCCGCGTGCTTTCCGGCATGGCGTTTCCCTTGTGCCAAATGATAGAACTTCGCAAATACCAACCGTCGCCCCGCAAGGCAAGGGCTACAAGCCACGGAATACCGATTAGGTCTTTCGGCTTGCAGCCGGGGGCGCGGTGGTTTACCGCCACTTGCTGCCCGTTCCTGCCTTTGGGGTATTTCGGGTCTTGGTGGTCGGCTTTGCTGCCTGTGCCGCAATAAGTGTCCGCGATATTCAGCCAACAAGTACCCTCCGGCGTAAGCACCCGCTTTACCTCATGGAAAACCGCCGTAATGCGGGAAACATATTCCTCCGGCGTTGCTTCACGCCCGATCTGCCCGTCTGTGCCGTAATCGCGCAAAGCATAGTAGGGCGGGGACGTTACGCAACAATCCAAACAGTTATCCGGCAAGGTTTGAAGCACCTGCAAGCTGTCGCCGCAATAGATTTTATCCGTTTCTATCCTCATGCCGACACCTCGCCGGGCTTGGTCGTCATTACGCGGTAGAGCTCCGTATCTTTCGGAAAACGGTCAATAAAGGGCAAAATCACGTTGCCATAGAAGATAAGTCCCTCGCCCGCTTCGGAATGGGTTACATAGGTCATTTGCTGTTGTGAAATGTTAAGCTGCTTGGCAAGGATTTCCCGGTCGCCCTGGGCTTGGTTGAGCATATAGACAAAATCGCTGTTTTCAAAAACATTTGAAACTTCTCTGCTCGTCAAAAGGTCTTTGACGTTCTGCGTGATACCTGTCGGAATACCGCCCCACTTCCTAAAACGCTTCCAAATCTCGACGCTGTATGCTGCGGTCTGTTCCTCTTTCAAGAGTAAATGAAATTCGTCGATGTAATACCGCGTCGCCTTGCCCTCGCTGCGGTTTACCGTTACTCTGTTCCATACTTGGTCTTGGACGATAAGCATACCGACTTTTTTAAGCTGCGTACCGAGTTCCTTAATATCAAAGCAGACAAGGCGATTATGAATGTCAACGTTTGTCCTGTGGTTAAAAATGTTCAAGCTGCCGTTTACATAGAGTTCCAATGCCGCCGCGATACGCTGCGCTTCCTTTTCCGGCTGCTTCTTGATCTCGTCGTAGAGGTCGCCCAAAATCGGCATATTCTCCGGCTTCGGGTCGGCAAGGTAGTTGCGGTACACGCTGATAACAGCGCGGTCAATCAAGGTCTTTTCGACAGCTTCCAGCCCGTTTTTACCTCCCATAATCAACTCACAAAAGGAAAGGATAAAATCGCTCTTTAAGGCTATGGGCGTGTCGCCCTCGCTGTAATTGAGGTTAATATCCATAGGGTTAATGTACTGCGTGCTGTTCTGCGAAACCTTGATAACCTGTCCTTTCAAACGTCCGACAAGGGGGTAATATTCGGCTTCGGGGTCGCAAATGATAATGTCGTCGGACGTGATAAGAAAAGCGTTTGTGATTTCGCGTTTTGCAGAAAAACTTTTGCCGCTGCCCGGTGTGCCGAGTATCAAGCCGTTGGGATTTTTCAGCTTCTTTCGGTCGCACAAAATCATGTTGTTGGAAAGGGCGTTTAAGCCGTAATACAATGCTTCGCCGCTTTGGAACAGCTCTTGCACCGTAAAGGGAACGAAAACGGCGGTGCTGCTGGTCGTCAAGCCGCGCTGGATATGGATAAGGTTTTCCCCCAACGGGATAGAGGACATAAGCCCCTGTTCCTGCCGGTAGTCAAGGCGGGTCAAAATGCAGTTGTATTTCTGCGCGATTGCCGCCGCTCCAAATACTTCGTTATCCAATTTCTGCTTGGTATCTGCAAGGTTTAAGACAAGCAGCGTAAGCAGAAACATTCTTTCGTTGCGGCTCTGCAAATCGCGGAGTAGGTTTTTTGCTTCCCCGCCGTAGGTGGCAAGGTCGGACGGAATAATATCCATGTCGTAGCCGCTGCGGATTGCTTTTTTCTGTTCCTCGATTTTCATACGGTCAAGGTCGGTAATCTTGCGCTTAATCGTCTTGATTGCTTCGTTGTGGTCGATACTCTGAATGTGCAGATTGACGATAATCCCGTTTTCCGCGTCCATGAAGTCGGCAAGCATACGGTCGGAGAGTTCCGGCGCGACGATCTGCAAAAAGGAAACTGCGCCAAACTTGCCGCCCATTTGAAACATTCGCCCGTCGCCAAATCGGAAAGAGGACGGCGCGATAAAGTCTTTGACAGAAAGACCGCTTGCGGGTAGCCATTCCCACGCAAAGTTAAAGCGTTCCCCGTCCGGGTGGAAAATCCCATGCAGCACTTCAAGACGCTGTTTCCCGTCCAATACCCGCGCCGCCGCGCCGATCACCTTAAAATGGTTGAGGGTGTCCGTTTCAATGCGGGCAAGACGCGCCCGCGCCGATCTAATGTCCTTTGCTTCAACGGTAAAGGTGAGAAACTTGGTCTTGATAAGCCCGTTGTTTCCGCGTTCAAGCTGCGTCCTAAGCATTTCGGTGTATTCTGCTCTGATACTGTCGAAGTCATCATTCTGCGGCGCAATCGTGATACTGTTCTTGAAATCGTCCTTGTTCGCATGGCGGCTGATTAGGGAAAGCTGCACGCTGATAGAAGCGTCGAACGAGTTATACATATCGCAAAGGGCTTCAAAAATGGCGGTTTTGTCGTCCGGCTGCGCAAGCTGATAGTTGATGTCCTCAAACTCAATGCACTTGGAATACCGCCCGTTTGCAAGGCGGCAAATCCCGTCCTTATACATTCGCTCAAACGGTATGCTGTCCTGCGCCGTATGGGGCTTCCCGTCGCCCTTTGCCTGTCGGATAAGGGTATCTATCTGTTTTCTTTCCTGTCGGGAAAGTTTACGCTTTTCGTTTTGGGTGTTTTTCTTTTCCTTTGACAATCGCCCGTACCTCCTTATCTAATTGCTCTTGCCGCGCAAGGGCGGCATAAAAATTGTTGGTCTGATAAGGTCGCTCTTTGGGGCGAAGAAACTTCACTTCCACAAATTGCCGAATAATCACTTCCAGCGGTTGCCCGTTTTTCTCGTACATGGCAAGCAAAAACATAGGCAGCATGGCAAGCACCATGCACAATGCCGCTGTGGTTGTTCCAACGCTGTCTTTTACCAAAAAGAACAGCGGCAGTCCGATTGCTACCGCCGCGCTGAAACAAATTAGCTGTCGTTTCGTAAGGTTGAACATTACCTTGCTTTTGATTTTTGTTAAGTCCTTTGGGACGGTTACATACGCCATTTCAAACCTCCTTTCTGCCCGGAATGTAATCTTCAAAACGGGGGACAGCATAGAAAAGCCGTTTGTTATTTACCCACCGTTGCAAATGGCGGGTAACAGGCGGGGCGGTTGGACGCTCGTAAATCATCACATACGGGTCAAAGCCCATAGCCCGCAAGGTGTTCACGCGGTATAAATCCTGTTCGTGAGTGCTGCCGTAGTTGGTAAGAACATACACGCGCCGCTGGCGGCTGCTCTTAATGGCGGTCAAATCCAAAAAACGTTGGAAATACCCGGTTAAGTCCTCGTCGGGATTATCCCATGCAAAATGTACCGCTTTTATCCGTACCCGATTTAACAGGCTGACATTATCCCTGTTCACAAGGCGAATATCCAGCCCTTGCGAAAAATCCACCCATGCGCGGCTTCGTATAAGCTGCTCAATGAGATTTTCATGGTCGGGACAGGCAAGCAGATTAGCGTCCATGATTTTTATTTCCGGCTGCCATTTCCAAAACTCGGACAAATCCGCAACCTTAACACTTTCGCGTCCCTCTTTACTGCTGACAATGCAAAACCCGCAATTTCTCGGACAACCCCGGCTTAAAAAGCCGTAGGCAATCCCGAAAAACTGCGGGTAGATAGAATAATCCGGGTAACTGTGTTCCACTTCCGGCAGCAAGCGGTTTTTCGTGTCGTAGCCCGTACCGCCGAAAATAACTTGTTCCGCGTTGGTAACGGTTATCGTGTCTTTGGAATAGGTGTCCGTAAAGACGCGGCTTTTATATACAAGGTCGTACCGCCCCTTTGCGTTCCACCATTCCACCGTATGCCCCTTTGCTTTATGATACGCGGATAGCTTCATCAAGCAGAGGTTGGGGAAATTATGGCTGTCAACGTCGATTAAACCGATTTTCAAATCATAACTCACCCCCTTAATGTGCCGAAAAGACGCTCTTTGCAAGGCTTCCCGTTTTGAAAAGCGTAAAGCACAAGAGGACGGTATAGCCCATGCAAGCCCAGATCGCGCCGGAAATGTCGTCGGTCGCTGCGATTGTTTGTATCAACACCGCATAAATGCCGACACACACCAAGATCAGAAACGCCTGAAAACCAAGCGCAAGCAAAGATTTTAAGTAATTCTGTCCCATGCTGCCCCATTCGTGATTTACCATTGTTGCCATAGGGATAGGGGCAACGCTCGTTACAAGATATATTTCAATCATGCGCCCATACACCACAAGCATAATGCAGATTGACAGGGCTTTCATGGTAAGCCCTACAAAGAGGGATTGAAACCATAACCCCAAAAGACCGCCCACGCTCATAGCGTCGAGTTTTGCTTCAATGTCGGTAATGACGGTGGTAACGTCTATGCTTGTATCGGATATGATAACCCCCGCGCTCTGATTGACGACGCTCTGCGTAACGTCGAAAACTCCCATGACGATGTTCCAAGTGTTTGTTACCAGCAGCACCGCAACAAAGGTCTTAAAAATCCATTTGAAGAAAATCCAAGTGTCGAGATCGTGCAGATTGTTTTTTTCAATTACAAGCTGGATTAGTTCATAACACATGACAAAGGTAATGATAACGCCCGCAATCGGTACAATGACGTTTTCCGAAAGGCTGCGTATCATGTTGAATATGCCCGCGTTCCACCCGGCGGGGGTCGTGCCGACTTGTGTTGCGATTTCTCCAACCTCTGTATTTACGCTGTCAAACAAGCCGGAAAGGTTCGATAAAATCCCGTCTGTCAAAATGCCGCGAAACCAATCTTCAATCATCTGCCATATCAAAAGTTAATCCCTCCTTTCCCGCGCCCTCCCGTTTCCGAGAGGGCGCGGCGGGTGGTATTTGTTTTAGGCATTATCCAAAAAGTTGAGAAAGCAGGGGAACAAGGGTGCCGCCGATCAAAGCGACGCCGCCGCCCGCCATGAGCTGCTTCATGCCCTGGCTCTTTGCGCCCGGATTGTCGTTGCCGTAACCCTCCATGAGGTTAATGGCACCCCAAATGCCAAGACCTGCGCCAAGCGCGATAACCAAAGTCTGCAATACACCAACTGCGCTGTTGAAAAACTCCATATAAACCTCGCTTTCTGCCGCTGTGCGGCTCAAAAAAAGTTGTTGAAAATGAAAATGCCGCCGTTATTCCTCGGCGGCTGCGTCCTCGTCGGACAAATCTATTTCGTATATGTCAAAGGCTTCATCGGGCTTTACGATTGCCGGACGGGTAGACATATACCGTTCCACGTCAAAAGCGTTTCTTTTGTCGAAGTCGGAAAGGTATTTGTAGTTCGGGTGTTTCGTGATGTCGTATTTGTCGCTTAAAAAGGGACGCACACCGCGTAGCTGCAAAATACATTTCCCACCGTCCATAACTGCTATTTCGTCCTGTGTCATCAGCTCCTTTCCTAATTTTTGATAAGTAAGTCCATGAGAAACCTGCGTGCCGCGATTTTCGGAAGTATTGAAACTGTCGATTGTTTCCCGTCCCAAGTTATCCGAAATATCCTTTGCATTTTTCCCACGTCCTCCCAAAAACAAGGTGCTGTCGGCATTATCAAGTATGATTTCTGCCGCGTCCTTGTAAATGGCTTTTAGTTGGCTCTGCGATTGCAGAATGATAGAAGCGGACATTTCCCTGCTGCGAATGGTCGCAATTAACTTATCAAAGCGGGGTATCTGCCCGATGTTGGCAAATTCATCAAGCAAAAACCGGACATGAATAGGCAATTTGCCGTTGTATTCGTCGTCCGCTTTATCACAAAGCAAATTGAAAAGCTGCGATTGCAGAATAGCGATAACAAAATTAAAGGTGTCGTCGGTATCGCTCATTATGAGGAAAAGCGCGGTTTTCCTGTCGCCCAATGTATCAAGTTCCAATTCATCATAGGACATGAGTTCCCGGAGTTCCTCTATATCAAAAGGGGCAAGACGCGCACCGCAAGAAATAAGGATTGACTTTGCCGTTTTGCCAGAGACAAATTGTCAAGGACTTTTTAATCAAATTCACAGAAAACTCACAAAAGGTGCCAGAAGCACTGTATGGCTCCTGACACCTCATTTAACAGATTACATTTTTCCGTTCAGCAGGTCTTTGCAGAGATACGCATAGTCTGGCAGCTGGTTGATATATGGCTCCCAGAGCCGCTTGATTTCGGCTAACTCCAGCGGGTCGGCTGCTTCCAGTGCATGATCGTTGCCAGTCATATATAAAACATCCGTAGCAACATCATCCAAACACTTGCCGCAGAGATCGGCGGCAGATTCTATCCTGATACCGGTATCCACATAGACTGGATTTACGCCAATCGTCAGCCAGACATAGCCCACCTTGTCCGACCAGAGCAATTCAAAATCAGGGCTTTGCCGCAGATGTTCCGCAAAGACTTCCTTTACTCGCTCAATTTCATGTTTCTCTTTTTCTGTGTAAAGCATTTTCATGTCCTCCTTGACAAAAATTTTGGTGCGTACCATCATCAGTTTAGCACAAGGCGGCTTAGTTTATCAGTCTGTCACATCTGCTGAATTTCATTTTTGAGCATACGCTTGATTTTATCGCTCATGGTTTCTGTGCTGGTATTGCTGAAATGGACATGAACCTTGTAGGTCGTCTTGCCGATTTTCTTTACCATCGCTGGCGTGTTTTCCGGCGCTCTGGCCGCAGCAGCGGCGTCTGCCATCTGCATAGTACGGGGTTCTTTGTTCATAGCGCTCCTTTCTCCGAACGGGTCTGTGCCGCCCGGTAAAAAATCAATCGTGCTTACTGTTTACAATGTCTTTTGCTGCCTGTCGGGTGACACCGGCATTTTCTTCCCGGAAATTCTTCCCGTCAAAGAGGATCGGCGCACACCGTTCCAAAATACGGTCATAGATACGGGCGTGGGCCAGATCAGGCGGATTTTTCAGCTCGGACAGTTTCAAGTTTGTTGTGATAATCATGGGTCTTCGGCTGCGATAGCGGCTGTCGATGACGAAAAACATCTGCTCCATAGCATATTCGGTACTGCGCTCTACACCCAGATCGTCAATGATAAGCAGGTCATATTCGTCAAAGCTGGCAATAAACTCTGACCTGTCCTCAGAGAACATCCCTGTCAGGCGGTTCAGAATGGTGGGGAAGTTCGTCATCAGCACCGGCACATCCTGGTCAAGTAGAGCGTTGGCAATACATCCGGCGAAAAAAGACTTGCCGGTTCCCACATCTCCAAACAGTAAAAGCCCGATATTGCTCTTATATGCCTCTTTCCAGTTCTCCACATAGGCATGAGCCTTGTCCATCAATGGGTTTTGCCTGTTATCATTGGAAAATGTGTAGTCGTACAGATAACGGTCTTGCAGGCCCTGTGCCTTTCGGCGTTTGATACGCTCCATGCGGCGCTGCCGTTCTTCAGCAGCCTTGCGCTGCTCCTCAGCCTCCCGCTGGCACTGGCAGATGCAGTGCGGCATAAAGTAGCCGGATTTCCCGAAGCATGGCACAACGGTCTGCCTCTGGCCGCCGCATTTCTTACAGTGAATGAGCCCGTCTGACGGGTCTATATACTCGTCCTCAGCCAATTCCACACCGGCAGCTGCCTTGTCGATGAATGCCCGGATTTCTGCGGTAATCTCAATCATACAGTTTCATCCTCCTTTACGCTGTAATCCCGGTTGCGTGAGGGTGTGACCGTTTTTTTAGCGTCCTCACCGGCCCAACGCCGGATGGTCGCTGCATGGCTCTGATAACGCTTGCCAGTAGAAGCCATGTACTCGGACAGCTTTTCGATGTACTGTTCCCATACAGCAGGAAAGCTGACCTGCAAGTCTGCCAGTTCTTCATCCGTCAGGAAAACATTCTGGTAACGGCCATAGGTGTGGGAAGGGTGCCCCGTTTCAGGGCGTACCTTCTCTATCTCTCTCTTTATCTCTATCTCTTTCTCTAACTCTATCTCTATCTCTGGTGGACGAATGTCGGACAAATGTCCGCCACTTGTCCGGAGCGCAGAAAGAGCCTTATTTTGAAGCCTTGCAGCCCGCTTTCGCTCGGCCTCGGTAGAGGACTGGCCTATTAAAAGTTCGATGTTGCTCATGTAGAATGTGCCGCTGTCCAGCACTTCCACAAGACCCAGCTTCAAAAAGATCTGCAAGGCTCTCTCCACAGTGCCGATCTGCTGGCGGGTAATGGTAGCGATCATCTGCGCTGTGTAAGGGATGTCCTCGTCAAGCTGGAGCCGCCCGCCATGTTTCAGCGATTTCAGGTACAGCTTGAGCAGAATGTTGGAATACAGCACACCGTCCTGCATACTTTCCAGCAGCACGATGGAATCATCATCAAAATAGTTTTCTTTGAGTTTCAGGTAATAATATTTTCGATTGTCTGACATAGGGTTCCTCCTTAGGGGTTCTTTTGGGATTCTGTACGCATTTTAAGGCTATTTTAGGGGTCAGAGGATAAATCTATCAGACTGCCTTTGACACCCTCAAAAAAAGCCTTGATTTACAAGGGTTTTTCAGCCCCTAAAGCGTGACATTTCTCCCGTTGTTTCCGCTTGCGCTTTGCGGCGTTAATCCGCTTCATGCGTGCGGCACATTCCGGGCAGTATTTAGCCCGGTTAGAACCGGGGGTAAACAGCGCCCCGCATACGGCGCATTTCTTAGCATTCAGCCGGTGGAACAGCGCCGTTTCCAGTTCCTTATCCTGCGGCAATACCGCCGCCCGAAACCACCTGCACAACAGGGAGTAGGAAATGGACTGGACACAGATACATTCCTCCCCATCGTCCAGGGCGATACAGTTTCCGGCAATGTAGTTGCAGCACTCATGCACCAGTTTCCGCGCTCTGCGGTACTGGCGGTAATCCATGACAGGGATAGGTTCAGTCTTGTTGTTCTTCATAAATGATTTCTTTCATAAAGCAGGTAACCTCCTTGAATGAATTTATTGTTAAATATTCGTGCAAAGTATTGTTTTCTTCGTGCAAATGGCATATACTATAATTGCCAGCAGAAAGGGGTTGATCGTATGGCTGGAAATACCACAAACATCAGTATCCGCATGGACGCAGATTTGAAAGCGCAGGCGGACGCACTGTTTACGGAACTTGGCATGAACCTGACTACGGCGTTTAACATCTTTGTGCGCCAGTCGCTTCGTGAAGGCGGCATTCCCTTTGAAGTAAGGCTGGAACAGCCGAACAAAGAAACGGTTGCTGCCATGCTGGAAGCGGAAAGGATTGCAAAAGACCCGTCTGTAAAGGGCTACAATGACCTTGACGAGTTATTTGCTGACCTGAAAAGATGAAAGAAACCAAATATACCGTCAAGTACACGACCAGTTTCAAAAAGGACTACAAACGAGCCATCAAGCGTGGCTTGAAGATTGAGCTGCTGGAGCAGGTCGTAGCATTGCTGGCAATGGGCGAACCGCTGCCGGATAAGAACCGTGACCATGACCTGTCCGGCGATTGGGCAGGTCATCGGGAATGTCATATTCTCCCGGACTGGCTGCTTGTCTATCGCATAGAGGATGATGTTCTGGTGCTGACGCTGGCCCGCACCGGCACACACAGCGACTTGTTCGGCAAATAAACAGTCTGCCGCCGTATGGGGAAACCTGTACGACGGTTTTTCTGTATGCAAAAGTATGTCGTGAAACGCGACGCACTTGACAGGGGTACGCCAAAACGCGGTAGCCTTTACCGCTCCGGCCCACGGTCGTGAGACTTGTCCCTTTCCTGTCGGGACAGCTGCTCGGCGGTTTTGCGGAGCCGTTCCACTGCTTTCAACTCCTCCCGCATGGATTTCATGGCAAGCGTGTCCGTCTGCTTTCCGGCGGCCAGCTGGTCGATTTTCCGCTGCCATGCCTTCGGGGTGATCCCCTCGCCGCTGTCTTTCAGTTCTTTCAGATACCGGGCTGCTGCATCATACAGGATCAGTTCCCGGCTGTGGCGCTGCTCAAACTGTTCCCGTTTTTCCGGTTTTACTTTGGCAAGCTGCTTGTGGATGGACTTGTACTGGTTGTACTGTTCCCACATCTCCCCGCGTTCGGTAAGAATGGCGATCCGGCGCTCAGCCTTGACGATCTTTCCCCGCAGGTCATAGTAACAGCTGTTCATATCAGCGATTTTTTCATGAAGCTGCTGCATAGACTGGATGCCGTTTACCTGCAAAAAGCTGAATAGTGCAGCGCTTTCCTGCAAAGCCCGGATTTTGCCGGTGCGGGTGCGGGGAGCGTTCAACTGCTGTTGGGCTTCCCACAAGGCGGTCAAGCTGCTTTGCTGCGTTTGTGGTTTTTCCGCTTCCGCTTTCGACCAGCGATAAAGACGGGTAATGCGAGCTTTGATTTCTTTCAGCAGCTTGTTGTCGGCGACGATCTGTCGGTTTACTTCCCCCTTGTCGGTGCGGATACCGCGCTTTTCCATTTGGCTGGCAGCTGGCCCCAGATGGACAGAGGGAATTTTATCAATGCCCTGCCGCTTGTAGCTGCGGTGGTCAATACGCTCCGGTCTACCGGCAGATTCCAGTGCCCGGTTGGTGTAGGCTGCCCACGCTGCCCGCCAAATCTCCACATTTCCTTTATCGTTCCAGTCGGTCGTATCCTCCCGATGATTTTTCCAGCCGCCTTTCCCATCCGGGATACGCTGTCCATTCTCGTCCAGATCGTATGCCTTGCGGCACTTTGCGCCCCACTGTCCATTTTCTTTCAACGGCCGGAGCGTCAGCATGATATGGACATGAGGGTTGCCGGTTCCCTTGTCATGGATAGCAAAGTCGGCGCACATTCCTTTGTCTACAAAGTTGTCCTTCACATAGGCACGCACAAGGGCAAGCTGTTGTTCGCCGGACAGTTCACGGGGTAAAGCTGCCTCAATCTCGCGGGCAAGCTGGCTGTCTCTTGCTTTCTCGATTTGCTCCACGCTGTTCCAGAGGATAGAACGGTCTGCAAATTCCGGCGGGGCGTGGGCAGGCAGCATGATCTCCGCATGGACAATGCCGCCTTTCCGGGTGTAGTCGTGGATCATTCCGTCCCATTCATTTGTCAGCTTGGTTCCACTGCGGTAAGCAGCTGCGGCAACGGCTGAACGGCCTGCGCTGCGCTTGATGATACTGACGGGGATATGACAGAAATCTATGGGGAACACCTCCTTTCAGTGAGGGGATAACAGGCTCTGTGGAGCCGGACAAACGCAAAGCGGGTGTTTGGCTGCGCAGAGCACACAAGGGGTTTGGGGAGCGTAGCTTCCCATCGCGGACGAAGTACGCAACGCCCCCGGCAGGGCGCACAGCACCGGCAACGGTGTATAAGTGCGCCCTTGTAAACAAGGGACTTATGGCATATCCCCGGATTTTGGCAGGTTTGCAGTCAATTCCGCAGCCCCCGGAAGATAGGACAGGGCAATCAGAAATGCTTTGACCTCTGCGCCGGAAAGGCTGGAAGCCAGCGGGAAAATCCCCTCCAAAATGGCTCCGCGCTCAATCAGGCGGCGGGTGCGAACCCTGCGTTCTTCGTTTCGTTGCTTGTTCTCCAAAATCTTCTTGCGGTTTTCAAGCTGCCGGATCTCCTTCAGGACTTCCTGCCGTTCTTCTTTTGGGGGTTGGGCTGTAATTTTTTCGTTCATGTCATGCACCTCTTTTCTTTGGAAACGCTTATAGATTGACCGTCCATTTCTGACGCGCAAAGTACCGGCGCAGCCTCCGCAGTGCAGCGTGGATGGATTTTCCCGCCTGTGATGGTGTGATACCCTCCATTGCGGCAATATCTTTCACTTTCATACCCAGCATATAGCGGGCGTGGACACGGCGAGCCTGCATAGGCGGCAGGGAAGAAATGGCTTCATACAATCGCCGTATCAGTTCTTCGTATTCGGCTAATTCTTCTTTTTCTATCAGATGATCCTCCGGCGATGGCTGCGCCCAGCCGATTGCAGCATTTTCGATTCCATCGTTACAATCGAGGGAGTAAAACGCCTTATACCGGAACATCTTGCGTTCTCTGGCGGCCTCGGCTCTCTTATCCAGAAGAAACGCTTCGACGATCTCATCGGACACCTCCACAAAAATGTCCTCTTTGCAAAATGGATAATATTGTTTGAGATTGATGGTCTGCATAGGCACGCCCTCACTCTGTTTGAAAAAGGTCATCATAGCAGCGGCGCATATTCCGCAGACCCCGACGGATGGAAACGCTGACCTTGCTGCTGTGGATGCCCTCTCTCCGGGAGATTTCCGGCTGCTTGATACCAGCAATGTAGTAGGCGTGAACACGGCGGGCCTGTGTCGGAGTGGCATGAGCCAGAGCCACCGGCAGAGCTGCAATCAGGTATAGGCGGGTGGTCATTTCTTCTCGTTCCAGCAAAATATCTTCCGGCGATCTGCTGTGTTCCAGTGCGTAATTTTCCAGCCAGCTGTATGCGTCCAGAGAGTAGTAGGCGCGGTGGTAGACTTTCCGACGCTCATAGTTCTCCATCTCCCGCTTGGCCTGATACATCGCTGCCCACACCTCGTCCGTAACATCCACAAACTCGTCATGCCGGTAGTAGGGATACATCCACCGCAGATTGATTGTTTTCATAGGCTTACCTCCTGAAAATCGGAGAGGCGGACAGCTCGTCCGCTGTCCGCCCCTCGCTGAGATAAGGGAAATGATCCCTTTCACTTGGTAGCCAGAAAACAGGTCATTCGTTAAGCCTGTTCTCAAAGAAATTTATAAATTTTTTTCTGACCGCCTCCACACTTTGATAAACAGCCACTTTGGAGCAGCCGCACAGCACACCGATCTCTGCAAGGCTCAGCCCGTCAAGCGCATAGAGCAGGAACCGGCGGCGCTGGGCCTCGGTACAGGTGTCCAGAACAGCCATCAGCTCATGCAGCGTTTCCATGCGGCAAAGGTATTCCTCCGGCGTTTCGCTGCAGACCCCTACACCCTCGGTGGTAATGATGTACTCGTCAAACTCCCGGCCATCCCAATGCCGCCGCTGTTCATGGAACAGGTTCTCCGTTTTATGATCGGCCCGGTCAAGAAATTCATAGACTTCCAGCGTGACCTCCACGGCAACAGCTTGTCCGTTATAATTGATGGTAACTTCCATCTACCTTTCCTCCATTCAGATTTTTTGGGTAAATCTGAATAAGGCGGCGGGGAGCGGCACCGAGGATAAAGTTCGGGCCATGTTGACCCGATGTTCCGGCTCCATAGGGACAAAAAAACGCCCGAACGGCATAATGCCATACGAGCGTCATGGAATACTTTTTGTTGTTTACTTACATGGTATAGTACATACTTCTGACCGCATTGCTCCGCTGCTGGGAACAGGCTTTTTTTAGCTGGTGCAGTTCATGTGTACTGTGAAAAAAGGCAAAAATAGACACGGCGGCAATCCTCCTATGTGCCGCCGTGGATTTACACGGTGTTAGGTCGTCGTTGGTTTAGGATAGACGAAAAGAAACGGCGGCTCTGAAAATCAAAGCCGCCGTTTCAAATGGGCGTGTCAAATTGTCTGCTCTACGACGGCTTTTTTCTTTTGCCGTCGTCCGGCAGAGTATTAGAAATATTGTGTTTGTTTTATTTTCTTGTCCATCCCTTTCAAAATGAGCGATGATAAAGTATCACTCACCTGAATAATGGCTCAATCACAAGGTCTTTGCCGAAAGCCAGCGTATAGCATATTTCCAGCTACTTCTTTAGCTCACAATATAACTGTATGAGTGCCTGAGCCTTTGCCAGAAACTTCTCTGTCAAATACAGCTCTCAAATGTATGCGTGTGCGCCTTGCCGAAATACCCACATGTGCTCCGCATGACAAAATTGGGAAGCCAGAATCAGAATAGGCGTTGCCTTGGATTTTCGGATGGTAACTGAAAGCTGGTGAGAGTCCTGCTTTCCGATATGTACTATGATGCTACATACTTAAATTGATTTACGCGCTGTTACTATTTTTGCAACACTAAATATACCTGACCTGCAAAGTAGATTATCAATTGATTTTCATCAACATCAACACAAAACTCCGCACTGATGTCATCCTGTGTTACACAGATAGTATCTGTGTAACTGAAATGATAAGAAGCATTACCATGATATAAACCTGCTTCAGGAATGTCATTGTACAGTATTAGAGTGTCACTGTCTTGAACTGTAATTACATTTTCTGAATTGCTGTTTTTCCATGTGCCGATAATATTTTTTTCGTTTTGAGAAAGTTTAATTTTCTTGGCGCATACTACAACCAGAACAATCAAAATAACAGCCAAAAATAATATCATAAATACTTTCAACTTGCCATGAGTAATATGTTTTTTGTTCATTTCATTTCTTTCCTTTCATTTTACGAGATGTGCCTAATTCCCGATTGTCTTGAACTACATGCTCCCAGTTTTCAATTCTTTCACAATTTCAACCTTTTCAATACTTCGCAAAGAAAACAGCATTGCCGTTACTACTACAAGTGCAACCATAATAACAGCGATTCCGTATGCTCCCCAATTGATATAAAACACAAATGGGGTCATTCCTTTCGAAATCATGGAATACATGACATAATGAATGATTAAGCTGATCGGTATTGCAAATATCAGCGACTTCATGCCATATAATACAGATTCCAAAAGTAACATTTTCTTTAAATCACCAGATGTCATGCCAACAGATCGCAATACTGCAAACTCACTTCTACGGACATCTATGGTATTTGAAATCGTATTGCATACATTTAGTCCAATAATCATTGTCATTAAGACCGTGAAGATGCAAACCATCATTTTGAGAAGCATATATGTCTGGCGGGAATTTTCCGTTGTACTTGCCACATCAACCACTTGAAAAAATCCCGTATCCGCTAAACACTCCGCAACTTCTTCGTGCTGTGCTGTGTTAATGGTAAGTTCAATAGCGGTATCATCATTCAGCAGCCACTGAAAAAAAGACATTGGAACAATCAAGACAGCTCTATCTTGAACAAATTGTGATTGAATACTCGCATTATTTCCATTCACAATATCTTGAACAATGACCGTTTTATTTGTATCGTCGCCGTATTCCAGTTCGATTTTACACCCATTTTCAAGCACAAACGGAGAACCAACTACAACACGATTTGGAGACGTACCATAATTCCCAGTTGCATGATTGAATAGTATTCCGTGATTTGGCTTGCCATCATATCCTGTATAATTCAAATCATTTTCTTTACAAATAGCGCGAAAATGTTCTTCATCAATACCCACAACATATAATTCTGCAAAGTTGCCATTTATAAAGTATCCCGCCATATCTGAATTGATATTTTCTTCCTCAAATGCAGCTGTCATGTATCGGGAAATACGATAGGATATGTCTGCTGAAATACCCTCATCAGAAATTGCTTTCGCAGCAGTTGCTAAATCTTTATACGGAACAGCAGCTTGAACATCTGTATAACTTGAACCATCTTCTTTCATATCCATAGATGTTTGAAAAAGCATAAAATCCGAAAAACTATACAAGGATAACCCAAGAACCACAGCTAAAAAAATAGAAAGCGTTATCGCACGAAAGCGTTTCGGATTCCGATGGATATTTTTTGAAGCCAACGATCCGTAGATTCCAAAAAATATTGACATTAGTTTTCCATGTGTTATCCATTTTTGCTTTACTTGATAAATGTTGGTTTGCTTCAATGTATCGATTACTGTAACTTTTGAAGCGATTTTTCCCGGAGTTTTACAAGCAAAAAACAAAGAACCAATACCTGAAATTGCTCCCAGGAGAAAAGGGAGCCAATAAATATATGTTTTTAGCTCAATCATTCCAAAAGTAAAAGTGTCTTTAAAGGAAATCCGTATCATTGCCAGAACAACAACCGTTAAACCCAAACCAAATAACAGGCCCAATGGAATACCAATTATGCCAAGTAGAAAGGCTTCTATGGTAACGCTGGCTTTCTTCTGTTTACTTGTTGCACCGATACTCGCAAGCATACCAAGCTGCTTAATACGTTCCTGCAGAGAAATCGAAAGGACATTGCTAATCATGGCAGAGCAAGCAGCCATTAGCAATAGAATAACTACAGCAACAGCCGCAATCATCTTTACAGCTCCCTTACCCGCAGTCACACCATGATAAATGAGCAAATCAGAATGGAATGCTGACACAATACCACCAACTGCTTTTGCATTTTCTTCCGCTTCGGCGTATATAGACTTAGAAATATCCTTGCACTTTACAAATGCCGATAAATTAGTTTCATTATTGCTAATTCCGATATAAGCGTTAAAGTCACTGGCTACTTTAGACCCATTCATTTCAGATACAATACCAACAATGGTATATGTCCGCTCCGCAGTATCTGGATGAAAACTTTCCCTATCACCCAGATAATTTACTAATCCATATAACTCTGTGTCGATTTCGTCCCACACTCGCGTACCAAGTAAAAGTTGTATCGTATCCCCAACAGAGAATGTAAGCCCATTATCGTCAATAAAATCTTGCGTTAAGACAATTTCATTTTCATTGAACGGGTAACGGCCTTCCAGTAAATATTGTTCCAGATAAAAATTTTCGACAAATGCATCGTTGATTTCTGCAATGGCAAGCAAATTTTTATTAGATGGTTCTCCGTAAAAACTACTTCCAGCGAAACGTAGCAACGACACATTCTCTATATTCTTTCCTTGCATAAGAGTTTCCGCTTGCTGCTGCGAGGTGAGTTCAATACGATACGCATAATCTCCACCGTATACGGCTTCTTTCTCTTGCAAAAAGCGAAGCATGGACCAGCCGCCACACAAGACAGCAGTCATCATACCTACCGAAAGAATGATCGTGAAAATCGTAAGAAATGCACGCTTTTTGTTTTGTTGCAGTGTCCTTAATGTAAGGGTAAATATTGTTTCCATCAGCGAATCACCTCATCCCTGACAAGCTGACCATCCTGTATTTCCAAAATCCGATCTGCTTGTAAAGCGATTTCCCGGTCATGGGTAATCAGGACAATCGTTTGATGATAGGATTTATTAGAAGCTTTCAAAAGTTGCATGATTTCTTGTGTGTTTTGTGTATCCAGGTTTCCCGTAGGTTCATCAGCTAAGAGAATTGCAGGAGCGTTAATAAGCGCACGACCAATGGACACACGTTGTTGCTGCCCACCTGAAAGCTGACTTGGCAAATGCTTTCTACGCTTTGTTAAGCCAAGTACCTCTAACAATTCTGCTAAACGCTTCTTATTTATTTTTCGCCCATCCAGCCTAATAGGCAGGGTAATATTTTCCTCTACATTCAAGACCGGAATCAAGTTATAGAACTGGTAAATCAGTCCTACTTGGCGTCTGCGAAACACGGCAAGTTGATCTTCCGTTTGTTCATACACACTTTGACCATCTACAATTACTTCGCCTGATGTGGGACGATCAATACCGCCGAGAATATGGAGCAAAGTGGATTTACCAGAGCCAGATGCGCCAATTATTGCAACAAATTCTCCTTTTTGCACTGAAAATGAAATATCGGTCAAGGCATTCACTGTGGTTTCACCTGTGTGGTATGTTTTGCAAACATTTTCAACTCTTAATATTTCCATTGTTGTTTCCTCCTGCTGAAAGTAATTCCGTACAATGATGAAATCATAGCAAATTTAAATAACTCTATTATTACGCTTTCATTACAAAAATGTCACTTTGCAAAAAAGGGATTGCATTATGCAACCCCTCTGTCAAAGAAAATTGTAAATTTTGCCCCACATGGCATTATGTTTTCAGCGATAATCCTTCCGTTCTGCTGCGTGATAATTGCTTTTGCTAAGGCCAAGCCAATCCCTGCCCCGTTTTTGCCGGAGTTCTTACCTCGATAGAAACGCTCAAATAAGTGTGGAATATCTTCCTCCGCTATGCCTGTTCCGCTATCGATAACACACAATTTCACATACATGGCATTTTCTTCAGCGCTGATTTTTACTTGTCCTCCATCGGGAGTAGATTCAATACAATTTTTTACAACATTAGACAAAGCTTCTGCAAGCCACTTGATATCCCCGTATAGTTGAATTTCCTCTATATCTGAAATATCCATTTTAATATTTTTAATATCCAGCATGATATCAAATGGCGCTGTTGCCTGCTGGACTAATTTTTCCACAGGAAAGGACTTATTTTCGAATTTGATTGTCCCTGCATCAAGACGCGACAGCTTTAATAAAACGTCAATCAGCCATTCCATACGTGACAACAGTAATAACTGTTCATGCAATAGTGAAGATTGCTGTTCGAAATCAATACCTTCTTGTGAAAGCGCAGCATTCAATATTTCAAGAGAAGTCAGCGGTGTCTTTAATTGGTGGGAAATATCCGCCAAAGAATCCGCTAAATATTTTTTATCTTTTTGCAGCTGTCCCGATTGCACTAAAAGCCGTAATGTCATTTTTGAAATCTCATTTTCCAGAACAGCTAACTCTCCCTCACCATAATCGTCAAAACGAATACTTTCTTCACCATGTAATAGTCTATCAATATCCTGACTTAAAGAAGAAATCTTCATATAGCGGCGATATGTGAATATAAGGGAAATAGCGGTGATGGCGCAGCCAGTTAAAAATGTAACCCAATAGAACTTCATGCAAAAGAAATAGCTTAAAACACTCCCAATCACCGTCACACCAATACAGAGCATTATTTGCAATCGAACTTCCTTGTTTCGTAAAAAATCCATGTTATTCACCAGCCTTATACCCAAGCCCGCGAACAGTCAAAAGAATTTCCGGCTCTTGTGGATTTGTTTCAATTTTATCTCGCAATCTTTTCATATAGACAGTCAATGTGTTGTCACTAATAAAATCACCTGTAACATCCCAAATCATTTCAAGTAGTTTTTTCCTTGAAAATACAACACCCGGATTCTGCAAAAACACCAACAGCAAACGGTATTCTAATGCCGAAAGGAATAGCTCTGTATTTCCTTTTCGGACAACCGCCTTTTGAACATCAACTGTAATATCTTTACAAGACAGAAATTCACTTTTTCCATTTTTTCTGCGCAACACAGTGTTGATTCTTGCCAATAATTCTCTTGGGCGGAACGGCTTGCAAATATAATCATCTGCACCCAATTCCAGACCGCTAACAACACTAAATTCATCATCATCTGCGGTCAGAAAGATAATGGGAATGTCTTTTTGGCTCTTAATTGCTGAGCAAGTGCTAAAACCATTTCCATCATTCAACGAAATATCTAAAAGGATAATGTCGTATTGTTCCTGAGCTATTTTCTGTAAAGCAGTTTGTTGTCCATTTGCACTGTCAACCAGATAGCCTTCATTTTTCATAAATAAAGTAAGGGAGGACACTATATTGGGGTCATCTTCAACCAGCAGTATTTTTTTCATGCTTATCTCCCTTTCTTCTTTTTGTCCGACCATCAATCGGCTTTTCCGCAGTTTTCGGAATCAGCCAAATCGTCGCCATTTTTACAGCACCGGGGATGCGACCCGCAGTGCAGTAATAGTTTATCCATCGTGGGGTCACGCCCCATTTTTCGGCGGCCTCTTTTAGTGTCATATAATCCATTCTGCACCTCCACAGAGTACATTATAGTTCTCTTTCTCGAACAATGCAACAAATAGAATATGAATTATAAACTTCAACTAACCTTCATATAGCAACATTCCGCGGGCAAAGTATGAATTATACAATGTAACCGGGTGATGTTATATGGCGAAAGTTGAAGATTGTCCCGGTTTTGAAACCTTCGGTGCGGATGTCAAAGCCGCACGAGAGGCAAAGCGTCTGGCACGAAAAACATTGGCAGAAATGGTTGGGATTGAATGGCGGTATCTTGCCAACATTGAGAATCAAGGTGCGATTCCGAGCCTGCCTGTGATGATCCAGTTGATTAAGGTCTGCGGACTTCCCGTAGAGCGATATTTTAACCCGGAGATCATGCGGGAAGAAAGCGCACAGCGGCAGCGGGTCAGCCATAAGCTGAAGCTTTGCCCTGAAGAATACCTGCCGATTATCGAAGGTGCCATAGACGGGGCGCTCAAAATGGAACAGACTGCGAAGCAGAAGGAGGACGCATAATCGCGGCCTCCTTCTGGCGTTTCTATATCAAGTTTCCCGGCACTTTTCCAAAAGTTCCCGGCACCTCTGCTGGATTTCTCCGGTTTCTGTCACAGTCAGATCGCGGTCATTTCCGGTAATCTTATCTTCCAGAAAGTTGGCGTATGTATCCAGCAAGGCGTTTCGCAAATCCTCCGGAGTTTTCTGTATTTCGGCGCTGTACCAGTCATTCCGGTGAGGTTCCCATGCCATCAATGTATAACCGTGGCTGGTCTGCACCACCTCATACAGAGGATCATCATCCAGATATGCCTGAAACACTTCCAGAACCTTTTCAAAGGTCAGCATTTCCCACACCTCCCATTCAACTGCAAATCAGTTCCCTGATTAAAATTTCCTCAATCTGTGCCGTTAATGTGTTCATCAGTCCTACCCAGCGCATAGGATCACAGGCTTTCAGTTCCTCAGTGACACCCGCAGCCTCCATCATGTGAGGCAACATGGTGTCCACGCGCTCCTGCGCTGTCCAATCAATCTCTAACAGGTGCGGATACAGTTTCTCGCTCATCAGCAGTTGGTTGTAGAGAATAGGACGGTGTTCCTTCAGGTAGGACTTTCGCATCCTGCCGTACTTGCCGATAGAAGTTTCCGGCTGTTCAGAAAGTTTTAGGTTGGGTATATCATAATCTCCACAACGAATGTAAGTCAACTTACTCATATTCATGCTCCTTTGCTCCGTGATGATTAGACTGCTGCGCTGGCTGCTATGCTGCCTTTGCGCGGTTCTTCTTTTGGTAGCTGCCCGATAGTAGAAAAAACACCTTTTTTCATATCCTCAGCCCGGATCAGGGCTTTCTTAGCGTCCATTTCCGCTTTTTTCTTCGCCTTGATTTTGTCCTCATACCGTTTCTGTGCGCCGCTGGCTTTCCGCTTCAAATAGTTCTGATGGAGCCTGTCCTTGCGTTCTTCTCTTTTCCGCAATTCTTCCTGTTCCTCTGGGGTTAAAGGAACCGGCTGTAAGGATGGTGGAATATAGCGTCCTAAAAAATTAAAGTAGATTTCAATTTCCTGCGTGGTATCCTGACTGCCTTTTCGGGAGCGTTCATGGACAAGGATTTTCTCTACAAACTCGTTGAGCATGGTATTTGTCAGCGTGTCAAAATTCTCGTACTTATCAATCAGGGCTATAAATTTCTCTGCTGATTTCTGGCTCTGCTCATAGCCGGTAACAGCCTTTTCCAACTCCGCAATTTCAATCTCAAGTGCGTCCTGCTCTTTGGCATACTGTGCATCAAGCGCCTTATATCGTGTATCCGGCAGCTTGCCGAGGGCGTTATCCTCATAGATTTTGCAAATCAGTTTTTCCAGTTCTCCGGCTCTCTTTTGGGCAGTAGCCAGATGCCTGCGCTTTTTCGATATATCGGCACTCTGTTGAGCAACCTGCGTCTCCTGAACAGTGTGAATAAATTCCGTCCGGTCATTTCTCGAATATTCAGCGATAGCCCGGAGTGTGTCGGAAACCAATGTCAGAACAGCACTCTCATTGATACGGTGTTGTGTAAGGCATAGTGTCCCACACGGAACTTTGGTATAATTGGAACAGGTATATTGAGAAATCCGCTTGCCATTGTTGGTGCGGTGGACATACATCTTGCCGCCACAATCGGCACAATAGAGTAAGCCTGTGAGGGGAGCTGCTTCGCCCCAGCCGTTTGGATAACGCCGTACATTGCTGCGGATTTTCTGCACCAGATCAAAGGTCTGCTGGTCGATAATGGCTTCATGGGTATTCTCAAAGATCGTCCACTCGTCCTCAGAAACATAGTGGCTTTTCTTGTCCTTAAAGTGCTTGCGGGTCTTGAAATTGATGGTGTGCCCCAAATACTCTCGTTTTTTCAAAATGTTCACGATGGTAGATGATCCCCATCCATAGGGGTCTTTGACCGGCTTTGAACGGTTCACACCCTCGTTGAAGCGGGCAAGGTGTACGACGGGAATTTCAATCCGATCTGCGGATAATTTGCAGGCAATCTGATAAGGCCCATATCCCTCCAGCGTGAGGGAGAAGATACGGCGTACCACTTCGGCGGCTTCCTCATCTACCAGCCAATGCTCCCGTTTTTCGTCCCATAAGTAGCCGTAAATCACAGTGCCGGTCAGGTGCTTGCCGCTCATACCTTTTGCCTTAAACACAGAACGGATTTTCCTGCTGGTATCACGGGCGTAAAATTCATTCATGATGTTGCGGAATGGGGTAAAATCGTCATCGCCTTTCAGACTGTCCACACCGTCGTTGATGGCGATCAGACGAACACCGCGTTGCCGCAAAACCTCCATGACCTGACCGACCTTCAGATAGTCGCGCCCCAACCGGCTCATGTCCTTGATGACGATTGCCTCTACACGCCCTGCCTCCACTTCCTCCATCATCGCCAAAAATCCGGGGCGGTCAAAACGGGTGCCTGAGATACCATCATCTGTAAAGTGCGTAGGGTTTGGCAGCCCATTCCGGCGGGCAAAATCCTCTAACATCTGTTTTTGGTTGGATATGGAATTGCTCTCGCCCTGTAACTCGTCGTCCCGGCTCAGGCGCTCGTACAGTGGGGTAATTTTTTCATTTCTCATGGCTGTACCTCCTGAAACAAAAATGCTCTAAGTGATTGCTTCACTAACCATGACAAAATCATGATTAAGAAGTCACTTAGAGCATATATCACCCGCCGCCAATTTGTATTTTTTATATTGCTTCACCGCGAAATGGTCGGGGCTGCGTTCTTCTAAATCGGCAAAGAGCAGATCAACGGGGCTTTGGTATTCCTCGTCGTCCTCGCGTGCTTCGCTTGCATTGATAAGTTCAAGCAGCGTTGTAAAGCTCATTTCCTCGGCGGGGGCTTCATACCAAATGTAGCCGATCAACGCGCAATATAATAATCTCTCGGCTTATAGTGATAGGTAATCCTTTGAAGTTATCGCCGGATTTTCCCCCACTCCACACCGGACGTGCGACTTTCACCGCATCCGGCGTTCCATCGGTTGTTTTCACAAGCATTTAATCAATCACCAAATGAAATGTTAGTTTTCTATTGCGGACAAACCAGCCTGCTGGCGCAGACTGTTCACTTTTAACATCAGTTCCTTTGTTGCCTTGAGCGTGTCGGCTATCTCTTTTAGCTCATTCTTAGGACACTCTTGCAGGAGTGGAAGAAATCTATTATGGAACAAAATCATATTTCGATAGCGTTCCTTGCCGCCCAATTCTGCCGGTGTTTTCAGCCAGCATACTATGTCAGCCGCATTTTCAAAGAGTTCCCCACTTAGCGCACATTTTCCACGTTGAGCCGAGAATAGTGAAATCCTGCTGTCAGTAAGTTCTGTGCTTCGCCCCATAGACGGTTGATTCCTCAAACCTGATAGAACAGATGAGTTCATACTTAGGTTCGTGTGTATCAATGCCCGTCCCTCTACCGTGTAACTGCAAACCGCCGCTTTCTTTGCCATCGGTATCTTGTTCTTGATGTATGCGATAGGGTAGATAGGTTGGTCGATTCCAGATACATACCGTATCATTGCCGACTTTCCAAACCGTTCTTTTTCGCTCTCGGTCATTGCGCCGCCCTCTCGAACAAGTCTGCACCCGGTTTCTGTATTGAGCCGATTTGTTAAAACTGTCATGACCTGTCTGTGGATTTTCCTGCAATCAATGCTGATGCAGGTGGCAAGTTGAAAATAATTCTGTATTCCCAGAACCATTGAATTGTACAGCCGTATTTCGTCCAAAGGTCTTTTTCCCTCTGGAGGTCGGGCAATTCGTTTCGCCTGTTCCACCAGTTTTTGCCTTTCCAGTTCCAACTTTTTGTCACAGATATGAGATTGCACGATGTACTTCCTGCTTTTCGGTCTGACTCGTATCTTAAACCCAAGAAACTCTGAATAGCGTTTTCTAACATTGACTATCCTTGTTTTCTCTGGCGATACCTCCAACCTCAGCCTCTCGGTTATCCATGCCGTTACAGCCTCTTTCGTTCTCAAAGCGTCCTCTTTATTCCGGCAGAAAATTCTGAAATCATCTGCATATCTCACGATATACATTTCTTTCAACCCTGTTTTCCTCATTTTGAGGAATGCCTTGCTCCGGTCAAAAGTAATCGAGTTTCTGATTTTCCTCTCATACCCGTATTCCTTTACAAGAGGGTGGTTCTGCCATTGGCTCTCAACCCATTTGTCCAGTTCATTCAGCACGATATTGGCAAGCAACGGTGAAATGATACCGCCTTGCGGAGTGCCTTTGTCTGGAATGAGTGTAGTGCCGTCTGGCATTCTAATCGGTGCTTTCAGAATCCGCTTGATAATAAAAATCAACTGTTTGTCGTGTATTCCCATTGCCCATATTTGCCGCATTAGCTTGCTGTGATTTACGTTGTCGAAAAATCCTTTTATATCAAACTCAATCACATAATGCAGGTTCATGCGTTGAAGCATGGTGTAAGTTTTCTGCACGGCGTGTTCCACGGAACGGTTCGGGCGAAAGCCGTAACTGTTGTCGCTGAATTTCGCTTCGCAGATTGGCTCTATGACCTGTTTGATACATTGCTGTACCAGCCTGTCCCAGATACAGGGAATACCTAACGGTCTGGTTTTTCCGTTTGGTTTCGGAATGTCTTTGCGTCTTACCGGCTTTGGGCGGTATCCGTGCTGACTTCCTGTGACAATAAACCTCACTTTCTCTGCAACTGTTTCGGGCGGTAAACACCCGATGTCACTGATGTTTTTGTTGTCTGTTCCTGCTGTGTAGCTTCCTCCGTTTGCTTTGATGTTCCGATATGCCAGAAGAATGTTGTCCCGGCTCAGAATTAAATCCATAAGGTCGGTAAAATTTTCTCCCTCCAAACTTCGATGATAGAGTTCATCAAAAACTGGCTGCATACCGTAATACTCGGCATGACGTAAGTCATCTACACATAGAGTTTTGTTTTTCTTTGGCATAAGGCATCACCTCCTTTTTGCGAAAGTGACCCTTTTGGTCTTACTCGAATCCTTATGTTGGATTGAATAATGCCTGCTTATCTCAACCGACTTGTGGCCATTCCTCCGTAGCTCACATAACGCAAGCACATCATAGGTTCGACCACTACTTTTCAGCAGCAGTTCGTCTGCTTATTGTTTTTCGTCAGACTATTCCTTGCGGAATCTGCTGCCTTTCCTCGTTCCGATAGTTCTATCTGTTCATACATACCCATAGGTTCCTGCTATAGACCTGTCGGCTTGCCTGTGCCTGTAACACAGCATGGTCGTTCGTAGGATCAATTTCTACTAAACCACACCGACTGCGCATTAACGCACCCACACATTTCTGCGTGGTCTTCTTTTAGACCTGTACATTCGCAGGTTCGTCAGTCCGCCCGCCAAAGCGAACATTCTAACCATAGGTATCTTATAGACTCTCGGCTTATAGGTAACACAGTCTGCCTCCAGACCGCTTTCGACCACTTTAGGCAGTGGTTACGGTTACTCTCAGCCTTTGTCATGGGGCTTCGTACACCAGCCATTACAGCTAATGCACGCCCATCAAGGGTAGGCGTTTCAGGGCGTTACCCCGTCATTCCACCTATCAAACTACCAGTTCTCCGAACAACGGAAAACCGTTGCTCGTGCGCAGACTTTTTACCGTCTGCGAACGAGTCGCACTCACCCAAAAATCTTCCGCGCTTTTTTCTCCCTCGCCTTTGGTATTGACAATAAGGGTATTGACAACCTTTAACACGTCCTTTTCGCTGCGGATATAGACAAAGGGGTTATAGTGCATACTTTTCCGAAAGTTTATCGTGTTCAGTACCTTAATGCGGTAGCCTGCCCGTTGCAGCAGCTTTCCGCACTCGATTAGGACGGTGCCTTTTGGGTCGGTCAAGACGTAGGAAGAATGAAGCTGCATTAAATTAGGCTTTACGAAAAACCTTGTCTTGCCGCTGCCGCTGCCGCCGATCACCACGACGTTTTTATTTCTCGCATATTTCGGCTGCTTCGGGCGGCTGTTCATGGTAAGGCGTTCGGTCTGCGTCAAAATGATGTTGTTCTGAAAATCCGGGTCGATGTAGGGCTTTATATCTTCGGCGTTGCCCCAACGTGCGCTGCCGTATTCTGCGCCCTTGCGGTATTTCTTTGCGTTTTTCCCTTTGACATAGACAATCAGACGAATAACCACCGCGCCGACAATGCCGATAAGCAAATCCAACGGGTGAACGCTCGGCAAGGCATTTGAAAACGCTTCGGAAAATCCCTGTGTGATATTGAGTATCTTTTCGGAAATATCCGCGCCGGGGGCAAGCCGCGTCGCCTGTCCTACTTTATCAAAGAGATAGACAAAGAACACATAGGGGATATTCGGGATTATCAGCTTTTTGTAGTTTATCTGCTTCATATCTCGCGCCCCCTGTCTATTTTCTTTACCTTGTCGCGGGCGGCGTTAAGCTGCTTCGCCTTGTCCTTTGCTGCGGCAAGGGCTTTGCGGATAGAGGGCTTTTTATCCCTGTTCAGCTTCTTTGCGGAAAACTCTTGAAACGCTGCGATCATAACGTCCGCGTCCCTGCCTTTGAAAAACACAAGGTAACGGGTCTGTTCGCCCTTAACCTTTTTCAGCGAAAAATCTATGTTGTACTTCTTCGCGGTACTCTCAAAGGCTTTGATATTGCTGTCGGTGATCTCGATGTTGGAAACACCCGCATTTTGCTTCATAAGCTGCCGCATGGTCTGTTTCCCATGCGGGGCTTTGCTTTTCTGCTCCAAAAACTTCTTGATTGCTTTTTGCAACGCCTGTTCGGTAAGCCTTGCCGCGCCTTTTCCCACATTGACGGATAGGGCAATCGTTTTTTGGGTTACTTCCTCCTGCAAGGTATCAACTCCTTTCCCGGTAAACTGCGGCTATGCTCATTTGCTGCCGTAAAAGTCGTGATTGACAAGGGCGGTATAATAGCTGTCAATGGTACTCGGCGCGTTGAACAGTACCGCTTTCAAATACTGCTTGATATTGCGCACTTTGGTTGTGTTCTCCCTCATGCAATCCAAAACAAACTCAATATGGCTGCTGTTCAGCTTCAAAAACTTTGATTTCACTAATTCGGCGGGGTAGTCGTCCCCGGCAATACGGATTGTCTTTCGCGCTGTGCAGACGGTTTCCAGCATAAGGTCAACTATCTCATTTAGGCGGTCTGCGTCAATTTTGCAGTTTTGAATGAGATGGTCGTATTCGATATTGTCCTTGATAATCTCCCTGTAAATCTCTACTGCGCTATTGCTTTTCGCTTCCGTTCTTTTCCTTTCCGGCGGCGTAGCCGCTTCGCCCTGCTCAAAGGGCAAGGGGTTTAGGGAATGGAATGGAAAGGAATGGGTACTTGATAAATCCGTAATTGATTGTTCTTTACTTGATATATCTTTATTTAATTGCGTTGGATTTTCCAACGTAGGTTTTTCCTGCGTAGGTTTTTCCAACGTTGGATTATCCAATGTTGGATTTTCCAATGTAGGTAAATCCAATATAGGCGGCTGTCCGCCGCTGGTAGCTGCTTCCGGCTCTCGCGGCTGCGGCTGCTCGTATATGACGTAATCCGCGCCCCGCAAGCGTCCCTTTTCGTCGCGCTCCCGGCTGCGCACGATATATCCGGCTTTTTCGAGTTCCTTTACCGCTTCGCGGATTGCGTCGATCTTCTCCCGGTTGATATGGGATAAGCCCGCAAGGGTATAATCCCAATCCTCCGGCAAAGACAGCATTTGCGACAACAAGCCCTTTGCCTTTAAGGACAATTCTTTGTTGCGCAAGTGGTGGTTGCTCATAACGGTATATCCCGTATTTCGCTCCACTCTGAAAACTGCCATATTTCCTCACTTCCTCTCTTGGTCTGCGTGGACAATTAGAAAGCCGTTTTCGGCGGTTTTGGTATTGCAATATGCCCTTTGCCGTTTTCGCGTCTGCAAAGCCGCATGGCACAAGGGCTTTTGCCCGTCTATTTGTCCATGCTGGCGGGCGTTTTCCGCGTCCTCTTGCCGGGGCAATAGGGACACTCTTTGAAAACGCAAAACTCATATTTCCACCCGGGGCGGTAGAAACGGCAAGTGCCGCAATCTTCATCATCTCCGGCACAACCGGATTGATAGCGGTCAAATCCCGGCTTCTGCTGCATGAGCAGTTCAAACGCCCGCTGCTTGCCCTTTGTGAAATACATTCCGGCTGCGCCTCCTTTCCTGCGGGCATAAAAAAACGCCACAACTTCTTTGAAGCTGCGGCGGCATATCCTACCCACTTAAAAACGCCATATCAAGGCTTGTCCAACCTTGCTACGGCGTTTTAGGTGTAATCATAGGGGCTGTTTAATTGTCTTTAAGATAGTGGAAAGCCGCATGGTTACGGCAATTTCCGTGTTGTGCATATATTGACGGAGCAGTTGGACCAGCTGCGGGGGCCGGGCAGAAACTTCGGCTATTTTCACGGTGATATCCTCTCTTTTGTTTTATGCTCTAAGGCAACACCGCACAATTCCCGCCTTGCGGCTTAAGCACCGCTCCGGCAGCTGCGGCACGGCATCTGCGTTGCCAAAA
>NZ_PSQF01000050.1:0-22296 GCF_003324125.1 Subdoligranulum sp. APC924/74
TTTGCTATAATCAGTCATGTGCATAACCTCCTGTGCGTCCATGTATGTGTCATTTACACTTAAAATTATGCACTCCATCGTGCCGAACCATATTCCAAACCATGTCGATATTTCTTGGCGTTCTTGCTTTTAAGATACACCGCCAGCCTCAGACCAGCACCGCAACACAGCCCCACCAGCAGATCCAACGGGTGCAGGCTGGGCCAAAAACTTTGCAGCGTCCCAGGCAGAACCGCAACCAGCGAAAGAAACTTTTCGGAAGCATCCGCCCCTTGTGCCATTCGCCATGCTTCTCCAAAATTGGTAGCAAACAACCCCAGCAGGATATACGGCATATTCAGCAAAACGAGCTTTTTGATGTCCAATGTCTTTTTCATCGTTCCAGCTCCTTTCGCTTGGTGCGGTCCACCACGGCATTTTTGACCATCTCTTTGAACTGACTGAGTTTTGCCAGTACAGACGGGCGCTCTGTTTTCGTTGCCTTTTTGACCTTTTTATTGGTGTACTCTGTAAAGGCTGCTGTCAGCGCATCCGCATCACGACCCTTGAAGAAAATCAGGTACTTTGGCGGAGAACTGCTACGATCCTTTTTCACCGCATAATCCACACCATATTTCCGGGCGATTTTCTCAAACTCCTTGATAGAGGGGTCTGTGATCTCAATATTGGATATTCCCTGATTCTGCCCGACAAGCTGTTTCACAGTCTGTTTTCCGTGCGGAATAACCGGCGCATCACGGCTTCTCTGCTTTTGCAGTTTCTTTTCCTTGCGATGTGCCATGTACTTGCTTATGGCAGCCTTAAACATTCTGCCGGTAAACTTTGTTCCACTGACAACCAGCGTCAAAGTTCTGTTTTCCACTTCTTCCTGCATTTTCATCTCCTCCTTTCCACAAAATGTGCAGGGGTGGTGCATTTCTTTCTAAGGCGGGACCACCAGCCGCCAGAGAAAATATTTCTTCATCGCTCCATCCCGCGGTTCTTTTTCTTTACCGGCTTTTTATCCGGCAGATTCCACTCTTTCCGAAACTCTGCCACGCCTTTAGGGTCAAATGCCTTCAACTTTTCCAGATCAAAAGCAACCGCAGAATATTTCCCATAACCGGACTGCACCTGATAGGGAAGCACCTTCCCCAATTTGTTCTCTTTGATGAATCGCAGCAGATCCTTGCTGATGTCACCGGAAATAAACGCCTCTCCAGGGTCCAGGGAATACCCCGGAAGGTTCACTGTCATATCGGCAAACGGTTCTTCCCCATCTTCTGTATGGGTAATCATGCCGATATAGAGCCGCTGATTATTCGCATACATTCCAAGTTGCAGCGATATGGTTTCTTCCCCGTATTCCCACTTGAAGGGTACTTTCTTTTCCTCATTCATATCGGATTCCTCCTATCGTATCTGTTCTTTGTGGTCATAAAACAAATCTCCATTTCTGACCTTTGCATGGCTGAGAATCTTGATCTGCCCCTTTGCCTGACTATCCAACGCTTTTTCATAACCAGTATCCGACAAAAACAGGCGGGTCCGTTCTCCTTTCCAGCCCACCGGGGAGTCATGGGTCAGCACATCAAAAATAATCATGTGCCGGGTGTTCTCCGCAAATCGCTGTAGATCCATGTAGTCATGGCCGTGGTAGTTCTGCGCCCCGGCCTTCTGGCGCATTTCCTCCATCAGCTGACCGATTGTTTTGCCTTCCTGCATAAAACCCACTTCCTTTCCATTCTTATGAGACCAGCAAGATCATCTCCCGCAGCTGGGCAAAGTAGAGCTTGCCTTGCGGAGTTACCAGCGTGTAGGAACCGGTATGACCGTGGTTGCAGTAGTCTTTGACGCAAAACAGCCCTGCATTTTTCACATTGGCATAAGGCAGCACATTGCCGGATGCCGTGCGGTACACAAACCGCCGTTCTATCAGAAACCGGACAAACCGGCGCTCCGGGACATCCAACTCTTTGGCGGTAGTCCTGAGATTGGTGCTGTGCTTTAAGTCGATGAACAGGTCATAGAAAGCGGCTTTGCCCTCCAGCTGTGCATTTTTCTTACGCAGAGAAATATTCGCTTCACGCTCAGCCAACAAGTCTGAGCAGAGCTTCATCAGCGCTTCCGGGGAAGTGGCAACCTCCCACAGCTTCTCTTTTGTGAGATAGGCCCCGTGCTTACGAATGGTGGGCAGGACCTCATCGAACACCCACCGTTCAAACCGTTCTGCCGATGGCAATTTGCTGTGAACGATCAGGCGGTACAAATCGCCTTCTGGCAAAAAGGAAATCTGTTGCAGACCGCCGTCAGTAAGGGTGTCGCGTTTCACGACACCCTTACAATGCCTGCGTAATGCGTCACGAGGATTGCTGTACCCCAAAGCGTCAGCCACATCCGTTCCGCAGAACAGGTATTTGCCGTTTTCTTCGATGACCCGGATACTGCCAAACTCCGGGTTTTTGAAAATTTCCATCTGGTTCATGTCGTGCCTCCTTTGGCATGATAAAAGGCGGCCTTTACCAGCCGCCTGCGTGCATATCGTGATTGACCAATGAAGTGTAGTGGTTATTCATGGTGGTAGGCGCATTGAACAGCACTGCAAGCAGGTACTGCTTCATGTTGCGTACCTGGGTGGTGTTCTTTTGCAGACAGTCCATGACAAACTCGATATGGGAGCTGTCCAGCTTCAAAAAGCGAGAACGCACGATCTCATGAGGGAAGTCCGCCCCGGAGATCCGGGTGGTCTTTCGTTTGGCACAGACCGTTTCTACCAACAGCTCTACAATCTCGTTCAGGTCATCCCGGTAGAGAGGATAACGCCGCTTCAGACAGTCATACTCGATATTCTCCAAAATCAACTCCCGATAATTTTCTATCTCTGTGACAGACATCGCATCCCTTCCTTTCCGTTCCGGCGGTCCTGCCGCCGCTGTTTCCCGGAAGGGAATGGAATCGGTACTTGATCCATAAGTAATTGATTTTTCTGTATTTGATTTCTCTATATTTAATTCTGCGGGCTTTTCCGTATCCGGGTTTACCATATCCGGATTTTCCGTATCTGGTGAAGCCGTATCCGGCTGAGACAGATCCGGCTGGGGCTGTTCATAGATGACATACTCGGTATCTGTGATCCGCCCACTTTTATCGCGTCTCTGATGGCGCACGATATATCCGGCTCCTTCCAGTTCACGCAGGGCAGCACCGATGGCATCTACGCCCTCCTTACAGATCTTTGCAAGGCCACGGGTGGTGTAATTCCAGTCCTCCGGCAAAGACAGCATCATGGATAACAGCCCTTTGGCTTTTAACGACAAGTTTGCATTTCGTAAATGATGATTGCTCATCACGGTATAATCACGGGTCCGTTCAATGCGAAAAACGGCCATCGACCTCACTCCTTCCGAATTTTGGGTACAAAAAAACCGCAATCCTCATTTCAAAGAATTGCGGTGTTCAACGCTTTTCAAATTTTCTCGCATAAAACCAAAACAGCGGCCTTTGGGGACGCGCCCCTGTAAATGGTTCCTCCTGGGCGAAAGGAAGTGTTTGCATCACGCGGTCAATATCCGTTGAATCCATGTCATGCTGGGATCTGCAATCTTCTCGGATTGCTTCCTGAATTTCCTTTACCGTACACATAGTCATTCCTTTCCTTTCGTTGTATGGGTTTATGAGCGGCGGCGTTTTCCCGGTTTGAAATCGAGAATATGTCCCTCAATCACACGAGCGTAACGCTTGATCTTGATCTCCCGGCGCTGCTGACTTTGCAGGGCGACCTGATACCCGTCCTCAGTCAAAAACAGCCGCATTTCATCTCCGGGGCTGCCGCAGGCACAGGAACGCAGGACAGAAAACTCGATCATCCAGCGGGTGCTATCCCAAAACCTCTCTACGGCAAGAATGTTGTGTCCTTTCAGCTCACGGGCTGAAATATCCCTCATAGGCGGCTCCTTTCATCGTTCCTGGTCTCTCTGACGCTTTTTCTGCCATGCCTCCAGCAGCTTGATGATGGTTTCCTGCATTCGCTGGGGCGTATAACTTTTAGGGAAATACTTCCGCAAAGTGTCAGAGGTAAATGTCACTCGGTCCAGATCACTTTTCTTTTCCTCACCCATGATGACACGCATCATATCGAGGGTCAGATGCCCCTCCTGACTGTATTTCTTGAGCCGCTGGGCTTGTGAAAGAGAAGGGGTAGCCTGTTCGCTGTCCATCGCGTCCAGCAGGTCTACCTGTTCTTCCTTTTTGAGAAAGGACAGCTCATAGGCTGGGTTCAAGGCAATCTTCTTTTCATCCACCATATCCATCAATTCGGGAATCAGCTCTGTCAGACGGATATAGCGCTGAACTTGATTTCTGCTCGAACCAGCCTGCTGAGCCAATATTTCATCGGCTCTCAACTTCGTCCCAACTTGGGACGAAGTTAAATCAACTCGCTCTCCCTGATGTTTCATAGCCTCCAGCTTCATTTTGTAGGCAAAGGCTCTTTCGCTGGGAAGCAGGCTTTCTCGCTGTAAGTTGCTGTCAACCATAATGATCGTAGCGGCATCATCATCCAAATCCCGAACAATGACCGGCATGGTCTCCTTTTCTGCCAGTTCACTGGCTCTGTGCCGCCTGTGTCCGGCTACCAGCTCATAGCCGCCCTCCGGGTCCGGTCGGGCAATCGCCGGGACCAGAACACCATACTGCTTGATACTGTCGGCGGTCTCCATCATGGCTTCGTCATCCTTGACTTTGAATGGATGGTTCCTAAAGGGATGCAGTTCAGACAACGGAATTTCCTGAATCTTTTCCAGCTTTGCATCCTGGCGGCCTTCTTCGGTGGAAAACAGATCATCTACCGAGGCCAGCTCTATTTTTTTCGCGCTGCTTTTCAAGTTTCAACACCTCCTTCGTCAGATTTTTGTAGCCCTCTGCCACCTTGCCACTGGGATCATGGGCAAAAATGCTTTTCCCCTCGGCGCTGATTTCCTTAGCCCGAACAGAATGGGGGATCTCTGTGCCGAATACTTTGATCTTACTGCCATAGGTCTCCCGCAGGAGCGCGGAGATCTCTTTGGCAAAGTTGGTTCGGCTGTCCACCATCGTCAGCAGGATACCGTCTATCTGGAGCTTGGGGTTGATCTGCCGCTTTACCTTGTTTACCGTGGAGAGAAGCTGTTCCAGCCCTTTGGCGGGCAGATACTCTGCCTGAACGGGAATGATGATCCTGTTTGCAGCGGCCAGCGCATTGACCGTAAGCATACCCAGAGAGGGCTGGCAGTCGATGAGGATATGGGAGTATTGCCCCTTCAGCGTGTCCAGATATTGCCGTAAGATGGTCTCACGGCTCATGGCATTTACCAGGGATACTTCCATACCAGATAGCTGGATGTCCGCAGGCATCAGATCTACACCCTCTGGGTGGTGCAGGATACCCTCGCCGGGACGAAGTGGCTCGTCCATCAAGATACGCCCCATAGCGTCCGACAGCGTAAAGGGCAGCTTGTCCGGCTGGGGATTGCCCAAGCTGATTGTCAGACTTCCTTGTGGGTCTCCGTCGATCAGCAGCACTTTCTTTCCGGCCTGTGCCAGTCCCACACCTAAGTTCGCGCAGGTCGTTGTCTTGCCCACACCGCCTTTCTGGTTGGCGATGGCGATGATTTGTGTGTTCAAATAAACCTCCTCCTTCTACAAAAAATATCCCTATTTCGAAAAATAGGGATGAAAAAAGCCGCTTACTCAAATAAATGAATAAACGGCTATGTAAGAAATATTCGATTGTAAGTAAAGTTTTATATCACTGCAAAATAACGAAGTGCATCTTTGATTGCTTCTACCTTTTCTGGTGTCGGATGTTTCTTCGGCTGTTTCAGTTCTTCTACTGCATTAGGAGCATCATACATCGGCAAGCCTAAATCCCTTTTTACCTCCGCAATATATGCGGTATGTACTTTGAAGCCGTATTTCGCTTCTATGTACTCCTTAATCATTTTGTAGGTCACTTTTTCTTTGGGCTTGTACGCTTCGGCTCTTTTAGCAATACTATCTACCGGAATCTTGCCCTCGCCCTCTCCAAACTCCACATCAATGTGGATATAACTGTCGGCTTTTTTGTGGGACAAAAGAACTACCGTCTCAACATGTTCCGTGTGGGGGAACATATCCACGGGCTGGATTTTTAATGCTTTCCATCCGCGGCGGGACAAGTGGGTCAAATCACGGGCAAGAGTTTCGGGGTTGCAGCTGACGTAAACCACGCGTTTGGGTTTCATGGCAGCCACTGCATCAATGCAGGCGGGGGTGCTGCCCTCCCGCGGGGGGTCCAGGAATACAACGTCGGGGTGCGGCAAGCCAGAGTTGGGCTGTGCCGCAGCGCGCATCCAATCGGTTGCATCGGCACAGATGAACCGCGCGTTGTTGATCTTATTGGCTGCGGCGTTGGCGCAGGCATTGCGCACCGCGTCCGGGTTGCGCTCCACGCCAATGACCTGCTTTGCCCTGCCTGCCGCGCACAGGCCGATGGTGCCAATGCCGCAGTAGGCATCGATCACTGTTTCTTTGCCGGTCAGGGCAGCGAACTCAATGGCCTTGGCGTACAGCACTTCGGTTTGTTCCGGGTTGACCTGGTAAAAGCTGCGGGGCGAAATGGCGAATTGCAGCCCGCACAGCGTATCGGTAATTTTGCCGGGGCCATACAGGGTACGCACATCGCTGCCCAGCACCGCGCTGGTGCGGCGGGGATTGCAGTTCTGCACCACGCTGGTCACCCAGGGGGCCTTTTCCCGCAGGGCTTTCACAAAATTGCGGCTGCCGGGCAGGTTTTCCTGTGCGGTCACCAGCACCACCAGCACCTGACCGCTGGTTTTACCGCGGCGCACCAGCACATGGCGCAGCAGACCGGTGCCGCGATCCTCCTCAAAAGCAGGCCAGCGGCAGGCGCGGGCGGCTTCCAGCACAGCGGCAATGGTCTGGTTAATGACGGTATCCTGCAGCAAGCAGTCCGTATACGGCAGCACGCGGTGGGTGCCCGCTGCATAAATGCCGCATGTCAGTCGTCCACGCGGCCCGGTGGCAAAGGTGGCGATGGCCTTGTTACGGTAATGCCAAGGTTCTGCCTGCCCCAGCACGGGGGATACCGGGGCAAACCGCCCCAGCAGGCGTTGTTCCAACTGCTGCTTGTGCTTGAGCTGGTCGGGGTAGGGCTGGTTCAGCAGCGGGCAGCCGCCGCATTTCAATTTATAATTGGTGCAGGTTACAGGCATGGTGTTTGACCTTCTTCCCTTTCAGGGTTTTCAACATTTCTTTGGGCGTGCTATAATATAGTTTATACAGGGGGATCGGCGGTTCCGGGTATGAGCACCCCGGTGCACCAACTTTCCCCGCAGCAAAAGCTTTTTTCTCAAAACGGAGGCATAACGATTATGAACGTACTTCTTATCAACGGCAGCCCGCACGCACATGGCTGTACAGACGCTGCTTTGCAGGAGATTGCCAAGGCTTTGAACGCTGACGGCATCGAAACCACCATCTACCACATTGGCGCTGTCCCGGTGGGCGGCTGTGTGGGCTGCGGCGGCTGCGCCAAAGCCGGACATTGCGTATTCGGCGGGCCAGTCGTTGATGTTCTGCCGCTGGTGGAAAAGGCCGACGGCATTGTGTTTGGTGCTCCGGTACATTATTCCACCGCCGCTGCCAGCATGCTGGGCTTCATGCACCGGCTGGGCTACAGCGCAGGCCGCCTGTTGGCACAAAAGCCCGCTGCTATTGTTACCAGCGCCCGCCGCGCCGGCACCACCAGCGCACTGGAAGCCCTGGAAAAGGTTCCCCAGTTCTGCCAGATGCCGCTGATCAGCTCCACCTACTGGCCGATGGTACACGGCAGCAACGCCGAACAGGCCGCCCTGGACGAAGAGGGCATGCAGATCATGCGCAACCTGGGCCACAACATGGCCTGGATCTTGAAGTGCATTGCCGCAGGCAAAGCCGCAGGGATTGAGCCGCCCAAGGCAGAAAATACCATCCGCACCAATTTCATCCGCTGATTTTGTAGTGGCAGTAGGGCGGGGTGCCCTCACCCCGCCACAGCCTCGTCCTGTTGCGTATTACAAAACTTGTGCCGAACCCCATTTATAGGGGCTTTGCCAGATATTTCACCCCGGAACACGGCATACTTCCCCTTTGCAAGCCAACCTTTCCCACCCGCAGCAGCCCGCAAAAGGCTGCTGCTTTTTATTCTGCCGTTTCCGGCGTGTGACCGGTGGGGTACACGTTTTGCAGCAGCGCCACGATCTGGTCATAGCTGGCAGAGCGGGATGCTGCCGATACATGCAGCGTAACGCCGCAGTCATAGTTCACTTCGGCCAGGATCATCTGGTAAGTGCCGCAGTCATACCGGACGGACTCGGTTTCTGCATCGGGGATGGTCAAATCAAAGTCATACCGCACGGTCTGGGCTTCCTCGTTCAATTCCGCGGCGGATTCTTCCAAAAAGTCCGTGTAAACATCCGATACCTGCAGCAGTACTGCCGTATAGCTCAGCTTGTTGCCAGTGGTAATGCCAATGGTATCCTCCTGCGACATGCTGGGTTCGTTCCAGATATTGGCATCATAGGTTACACTGATGCCGTTTTCGCCGTCATAGGTCTGGTAGTCCTCGCCTTCCTCTTTGGTAAAGCTGTCACCACCGTACAGGTACAGCATCACATCGTTAAAGCTGCACCCGCTCAGGGGCAGGGCCAGTATTGCGGCAGCTGCCACAGCAGCAATTATTTTTTTGTATTGTTTCACAGTTATCATCCTCATGTCATAAAAGGAAGCCGATCACAGCCGCCCCGGCGCCAAAGGCCAGGCCAGCCAGTACGTCGCTGGGGTAATGCACCCCTGTCAGCACGCGGGTCACAGCCACAACCGCCGCCAGCAGGCAGGCGGCCACGCCAAGCGGCACCCACACGGTAAACGCCGCCGCCATAATGGCTGCGGCGGAAAAGCAGTGGCGGCTGGGCATGCTTTGGCCTTTGGTATCCTTGGGGAACAGCGGCGTAAAGTCCAATGCCTCATACGGGCGCGGGCGGTTAATGGCCGCGCGCAGCAGCGTGCCCAAAACGTACACCGCCGCCGGGACCGCCAGCACGCGCCAGAACTGGCCGCTGCGCTGCCAGAGCGTAACGGCCAACACCGCGCCATACACCAGATATACTCCCAGCACGCTGATCTTTTGTGCATATCCCAGCGCCCGCAGCGCCGCCGGGCGGGCACGGAACCAATCAAAAATTGCCTGATAGCGTTGTGCCGTCATTCTTTGCCCCCTTGTGTGCTGCGTCCAAAATCTTTATAATAGAAGCATACCATCCGCACCCGCCCTTGTCAAACACAGGGCCATGCGTTTTTTTCAGGAGGGAATCCCTTGTTTGGTTTTGCTAATTTTCTGCTGTTGGCGCTCTTTGCCGCAGCGGTTTTTGACCTAATTTTTGCCCTTGCCAGGGGCGGCGGGCTGCGCGGGGCGTTGCACGGCCTGTGGAGCACGCCGCACCTGTTATTTGGGCAGCAGCTGGCCGAATGGCGACTGCAGCTTGGCCGTATTCTGTTTGCCGCCGGGCTGGCCGCGTATGAGATCAGCGTGGTGTTTTGCAACAGCATGGCGCGCCAGAACTGGGCGTGGGTGCAGGGCGTGATGAGCCCCGTGCTGGAATGGCTCGCGTTCCTGTGCTTTGGTGCCAAGATTTTGTTCGGCACCCGCTACACCTGGCGGGAACTGCTGGCTGGCGGAGCGCTGTATTTCATTGCCCGCTGGGTCTATTTCAACAGCCAGAACATCTGGTGGATCGGCATTGTGGTGGCGGTGCTTGCCGCCAAGGATGTTCCCCTGCGCCGCCCGCTGCAGGTCTATTTTGCCAGCGGCTGTGCCGCCATGGCGGTGGTGCTGGCACTGCACTTTGCCGGGATCGTTGCCCCGGACCTGACCAGCGAGCGGATGGGCGCTTTGCGCGGCACTTACGGCTACGGCCACCCCAACACATTCGGCGGACTGGTGTTCGGCCTGGTATTGGCCTATGCCCTGCTGCGTGCCCAAAAGGTGCGTTGGGTGGACTGCCTGCTGGTATTTGCCGTCGGCGTGTTTTTGCTGGTGGGGCCCGCCAGCCGCAGCGCTGCGCTGTGCACGCTGGCGCTGGCCGTTGGGCTGGTGTTCTGCCGCCTGCGCACCGGGCACAGTGTACCCCGTTGGTGGCCCGGCACCTGCGCCGGTATGGTGGGGCTTACGGCGGCGGTCAGTTACCTTTTGCCGCTGCTGGTCATCAAGGTGGGACCGTGGAACAATGATATCGGCCCCGCATGGCTGGCAAAGCTGGACTCCCTGCTCACCTGCCGCATCTCGCTGACCTGGATGGCCTACCGCCTGCTGGATGTCAAAATTGCAGGGCAGGTCTTCAACTGGCCCACAGTGGATAACAGCTTTGCTTTTGCACTGTTTCAGTTTGGTCCGGTGGTCGCCGCGCTGCTGGGTATTCTGTTTGCCGCCGCCCTGTGGGGTCACGCCAAACAGGGCCGCCGGGTTGAGGTTTGCTGCCTGTTTGCCATGCTGGCTTACGCCTATATGGAAGTTCAGCCCTTCCACCTGACGACCAACCCCACCGCCCTTCTGCTGTGCGGTGCTGTTTTTGCCCAAACTTCCGCCCGGTGGCAGAAAATCGAATAGACACACCGCGGCATGGGCATACTTCCGTTATAGGAAGGAGTGTTTTCCAACATGTGCAATTCTGTTCTTTCAAAAATCTGCCTGCTGCTGGCTATCATTGGCGGGCTGAACTGGGGCTTTGTGGGCATTTGGAAGCTGGATATCATTGCCTGGCTGCTGGGCGGCCAAACAAGCTGGGCGGCCCGCACCGTGTATATTCTGGTAGCGGCGGCAGCCATCTGCCTGATTCCCGCATTGTGCAGCCCCAGTAAAAAAGAGGAAGCCTGACACTATAAAAGCCGGTGTACCGTTTGATTCATCTTACGGTACACCGGCTTTATTTTGTCTGTCTTATTGTTTTGTCTTGCACAGGCGGTCGAATTGCGGCAGCAGCGCAACGGTCACTGTGAAAAGCAAGAACCTCCACCGGGTCAAGTGGCGGTTCTTAGTTTACTAAGTTTCCTAAGCTCTTAGTCCAAAGGCCAACTGCTTACCGCAGTGCCTTTTTCTATTTTAGTGCGTCCGTTTGCCGGTGTCAAACCTGTTCCAGCTCAATGGGCACCGCCAGCTTTTTGCGGCGGTTCTTGCGGGATACCGCCAGCACCAGCCCCACGCACAAATACACCATGACCACGCTGGACCCGCCTGCCGAGAAGAACGGCAGTGTGACCCCGATGACCGGCAGCACCTGTAAATTCATGCCCAGGTTGATGATGCACTGCCAGAACAGTGCGGCAAAGATGCCCACGCACAGATAGCGGCCCAAAGCATCCGTGCTTTGCAGCGCTGCCAGCAGAATGCGCACCGAGATGCCCAGCAACAGCAGCAGAACCGTTACCGCCCCCACAAAGCCCATCGCGTTGGCCAGGTAGCTGAAGATAAAATCATTCCAGGAGTTTGGCACAAACACATGCTCGCCCCAAAGGCCGGTTCCGGTCAATCCGCCGGTTCCGATGGCCATAGCCCCCTTGTTCTGCTGGTAAGCGATATCGGCCAGAGCCGGGTTTTCGGGGTCCAGCACGGCAAAAATACGCTTGGCCTGGTAGCCTTTCAGCAGACCCGGGCGTAGTTTCAGCAGCAGGGCCGCACCACCGCCCGCAGCGGCCAGCCCGCCAGCCACCAGCCAGCCGGAAATGCCGCCCGCAAACACCATGACCAGCCCAATGCCCAAAAATACCAGCGCCGTGCCGTCATCGCCCTGGATGTGAATGGCCAGCACCGGCAGCAGCACATGCACCGCCAGCGCCAGCAAATTGGCCGGCTTGTTCACCCGGCCGCGCACATGGTTCAGATGCAGGGCCAGGGTCAGTACAAAGCTGATTTTGGCCAGTTCCGCCGGTTGGAAAGTCATGCCGCCCACCCGGTACCAGCTGTAGTTGGAAGTACCACCGGCATCGTACCCCACCGTTAAAAAGCCCAGGCGGACGTTGTGCAAAAGCAGGGTGGGCAGCACCATACCCCAGGCCAGCACCGCATGCAACGGCCAGGCACGGGCCAGCGCACGGTAGTCCACCGTGGAAACGATCAGCGCCAACAGGATGCCCAGCGCGCTGGCAATGAACTGTACCGATGCTTTGTTGATGGACCCCAGCTGGTTATGCCCAATGGAAACCAGTGTTACCACGCTGAGCACCGAACACGCCGCGCACAGCGCCAGAAATATTCCGTCGATCTGCCGCAAATAGCGGCGTGTCAGCTGCAGCAATGGCCTGCCCCCTTTCACTTTTGTTTTTCTTGTTCCCAGTATAGCACATTGCCCTGTGCAATGGTATTGGTTCCTGCTCGTATTACCGATTATTATACCGCGTTCCTGTGCAATATGCCACGCTTTGCGGCGTTTTATGGCGCGCCACACAAAAATATTTTACAAAGCAGGCTGGATGTTGTATAATAAAGTAGTTTATGCTGACTTAGCCGCTTATCTTGAGGAGGGCCTGCTGTATGGAAGAATATATTACCCATTCGCGGGATGAAACCGTGGCCCTGGGCCGCCGCCTTGCCGCAGAGCTTGCCCCCGGCAGCCTGATTGCCTTTACCGGCGGGTTGGGCGCTGGCAAAACCGCGTTCTGCCAGGGCATTGCAGAGGGCCTTGGCTGCACGGACCCGGTTTCCAGCCCAACCTTTGCCATTGTCAACTACTACCGCGGCCCGCGGCCCTTTGCCCATTTTGATTTGTACCGCATCCATACCGAAGTGGACCTTTCTGCCGCCGGTTTTTATGATTACCTGGATATGGGCGCTGTGGTTGCAGCGGAATGGAGCGAAAACTGCGCCGACCTGCTGGCGCTGGAAAACCCGATTTATATTAACATTGACCGGCTGGATGAAACCACCCGCAAGATTACCATCACCCGGCCTGGGGCTTGACGCCACGCCCTTTTGGAAAGGAAGAACTGACCCCGAATGAACATTCTTGCCATTGATACGGCGGGCAAAACTGCCGCCGTCGCTGTGATGCGCGACGATACTTTATTATATGAGATGGCTTCCAACACCGGGCTGACCCACAGCGAGACCCTGCTGCCCATGGTGGATACCGCCCTGAAAGCCTGCGGCCTGACCCCCGCCCAGCTGGATTTGTACGCCGTGACCAACGGTCCCGGCAGCTTTACCGGGCTGCGCATCGGTCTTGCCGCCGTCAAGGGGCTGGCTTTTGCGGCCAACACCCCCTGCGCCGGGGTTTCCACCATGGCTGCCCTGGCTTACGGCGTGTGCGGGGAAGGCACTGTGATTGGCGCACAGGACGCCCGCCGCGGCCAGGTGTACTGGGCCGGGTTTGACCTTGCCACCCACGCCCGGCTGACCCCGGACGCCGCCGAACCGGTCACTGCGCTGGAGACTTTTGTAAAAGAGTGCAAAAAGCCTTTGATTTTTGTTGGCGATGGTGCCGCATTGTGCTACAATACATATAAAGACCAGCCCGGCATTCTGCCCTGCCCCCAGCCGCTGCGCGTTTTGCGCGGCGCAGGGGTTGCCCTGGCGGGCAAAGCCATGTGGGATGCGGGCACCTGCGTTTCCCCCGCAGAGCTGCTGCCGGATTATCACCGTTTAAGCCAGGCTGAGCGTGAGCGCGCCGAGCGCGAAGCCGCCCAACAATCCGCCACGAATTGAAAGGATCTTGATTATGGCTGTACAATTTGAAAAACCGATTGCCCTGGGTGCTGACCACGGCGGTTATGAGCTGAAAGAGGCCATCAAACAGCATTTGGAAGAGCGCGGCATTGCTTACCGCGACTTTGGCACCAACAGCACCGCCAGCTGTGACTATCCCGATTATGCCGCCGCCACCTGCGGCGCTGTGACCAATGGCAGCAGCGATTTCGCCATCCTGTGCTGCGGCACGGGTGTGGGCATGTCGATGTGCGCCAACAAGATCAAGGGCATCCGCGCCTGCTGCTGCTCGGAGCCGTTCAGCGCCGAGTACACCCGCCGCCACAACAACGCCAATACCCTGTGCCTGGGCGGTCGCGTTGTGGGCCCCGGCCTTGCCTGCCAGATCGTTGACGCCTTTTTGGACCACGAATTTGAGGGCGGCCGCCACCAGAAGCGCATTGACAAGATGATGGCGCTGGAAACCCTTTAAGGCTCCCCCACTGTTGTACCCCGCCTGGGACCAGGCTTTGCATTGTATCCGATGAATTTTTATCTTGTAAGGAGAATCTGCCATGAGCGTTGTTAAAATTGTAGACCATCCCCTGATCCAGCACAAAATCAGCCTGATGCGTGACCGCAACACCGGCACCAAAGAGTTCCGTGATCTGGTCAGCGAAATTGCCACCCTGCTGTGCTATGAGGCCACCCGCGACCTGCCCACCGAGGAAGTTGAAGTAGAAACCCCGATTGCTCTGGCTCGCACCCATGTGCTGGCTGGCCGCAAGCTGGCCCTGGTTCCCATCCTGCGCGCCGGTCTGGGCATGGTGGACGGCATGCTGACCCTGATCCCCGCTGCAAAGGTCGGCCACATTGGCCTGTACCGCAATGAGGAGACCCTGGAGCCTGTGGAATATTATTGCAAGCTGCCCAAGGATATTGCCGAGCGCGATGTTTTTGTTCTGGATCCCATGCTGGCTACCGGCGGCAGCGCCATTGACGCCATTGGCCAGATCAAAAAGCGCGGTGCCAAGCACATCAAGTTCATTGGCCTGATTGCCGCCCCCGAAGGACTGAAAGCCCTGCACGAAGCACACCCCGATGTTGACATTTATGTTGCCGCACAGGATGAAAAGCTGAACGAGAACGGCTACATCATCCCCGGCCTGGGCGATGCAGGCGACCGCATCTTCGGCACCAAGTAATATTTCCCCATAAAAGTTCATGACCCCCGCAGCGCTGGCTGTGGGGGTCATTTTGTTTTACGGCAAAACCTGTTATGACGTATAAAGCAGTGTTTTGGAACGGTCAAGACCGTTCCCTACAGATAAGGCAATACCGCATAATTCTAAGTGCCGATACGGCGAGCGAGGTGCGGCAGATGCCATGCCAAAAGTGCAGATAATACTGGATGCTGCAAAGGTGAGCGCCGCCAGTGGCGGAAACAGCGAACCGAAGCAGGGGCAGCGGTCGCAGAGTGCGAGGGGCTTTTGCCCCCGAAGCACGATGCGGGTACCGCAACCCGACATTATCGAGCATTTTGGCAACGCAGATGCCATGCCGCAGCCGCCGGAGCGGTGCTTGAGCCGTTAGGCGGGAATTGTGCGGTATTGCCCTAAGGCGGCGGGCGCACAATGTGCGCCCCTACGAATTATTCTCCGTAAAACCTGAAATTCCCGTTGCCCTTACTCTTTTTTCATCTCTTTATACTCAAAAAACTCAAACCCGCTCTTTTTATACACATGCACAGCGCGGGCGTTTTCTTCTTCCACTTCCAGCCGCAGCAGAGCATCCGGGTATTTCTTCGTTATGTAATCAATAAACTGGCTGCCAATACCAAGGCCGCGGTATTCCGCCTTGATATAAATATCCTCCAGCCAGATGCACTGCCTGCCGTACTCGGTCGAAAAGCTCTTGGCCGCCATGCCATAGCCCTGCACAGCGCCGTCCTGCTCAAACATATAGCCCTCTACATACGGGTTATCGCTGATACAGCCCTCAATGTCCCGCGCAAAGATTTCATCCGAGCCATTGCTCAGCACGGCGGGTGAATTGTAGAACACCCGCATCATCTCCATCACGCTGTCTTTGTCCGCCGGGGTCATGGCCCGGATCGTTGTATTCATATTTGTATTCCTACTTTCCAGTTCTTTGTACAAAATATCCCGCACCTTATCCCCATAGCAGATCACATGGTTCGCCGCAATGGTGTAGCCGCGGTGCAGGCCGGTGTACAGGCTGGCGGCATTATCCGGGTGCACGGTTGCCAAAAGGTGGCGGTAACGGCTGCCGCGCAGGGTATCTTCCGCCATCAGCAGCAGCTTACCCTCCAGCCCATTGCCCTGATAGGGCGGGGCCACGCAGCAGCTGTCCATCTGGGCGGTGGTGTTCAGCTCTTCCTCGCTCATGCCCAACTGCCAGCCCAGAGCATCGGGGGCAGTACCGGCCAGCTTGACGGTAAAATACGCTGCCAGTGCGCCGGTCGTTTTTTCCTCCGCCACCAGGCAAAAGCCCTTGGGGCCGCTGATATGCTCCGCCATATACACCGCATCATCCGGCACAAACCATTCCGGGTGCTGCAAATTGGCCATGGCATCCGCCATCACCTGCATAATGGCCTCTACATCCGCCGGGCGGGCAGGGCGCAGTTCAAATTTCATCTTGGTTCACCCTTGTGTTTTGGCGTTCTGGGCCGCAATGCAGCGCTGCATCCAGCCGCCTTTTGCGTAATAGATCGCAAACAGCACGGTTGCGGTGATCCAGGTCAGTGGGTAGCTGAATTCCACCACCGAAAGTTCATGCTTGAACGGCAGCGCCACCGCCAGCCACACAATACGCATGATGCACACCGCAAACACTGTGATGATGGTGGGCACCCGCACATCACCGCAGCCGCGCAGCGCGCCGGAAAAGATTTCAATGCAGATATAGGTCATATACACCGGCACCAGGTAGTGCATCATCTGCACTCCCTGCGCCACCACGGCATCGTCCGAGCTGAACAGCCGGAACAGCAGCTGGGCCGAAGGATACAGCGCCAGGCTGATGCAAAGGGTGGTACCTGCCGTCATGGCAAGGCAGGTCATGGTGCCGCGGCGCACGCGGTCATACTGGCGTGCGCCAAAGTTCTGGCCCGCAAAGGTGGTAACGGCAATGCCAAAGGAGCTGACCGTCATCCAGAACAGGAAGTCGATCTTGCCGTACACACTCCATGCGGCAACGGCAACGGTGCCAAACCCATTGATGGCGCTCTGGATGGTCATGTTGCTGATGCTGTACAGCGCGCTCTGTGCCGCGCCCGGCAGGCCGATGCGGCAGATCGCCAGCAGCACGCTGCGTTCAATGCGGATATTTTTGAGCTGCAAATGCCACGGCATGCCCTGGGAGCCATGGATGCACCGCACTGTCAGCACGGCGCTGACCACCTGGCTGGCCACCGTGGCAATGGCCGCGCCGGCCACCCCCAGCGGAATGACCGCCACCAGCACAATATCCAGCACAATGTTGACGATGGAAGCCACGATCAAAAAGTACAGCGGCCGTTTGGAATCGCCCACCGCGCGCAGGATGTTGGTGCCCATGTTGTAAATCATCTGCGGAATCATGCCCAGAAAGTAGATTTGCAAATACTCGGACGCCATACCCACGATTTCATCCGGCGTCTGCATCAGGCGAAGCACCGGGCGGCTGATGAGCAGGCCGATCACCGTCAGCGCCGCGCCGCCCGCAATGGCAAGGGCCAGTGCCGTGTGCACCTGGCGGTTCACTTCATCGTGGTCCCCCGCGCCAAAGCTTTGGGCAATAATCACCCCCGCGCCGCTGCACAGGCCCACAAAAAGCCCCACCAGCAGCTGCACAAAAGAGCTGGTTGCCCCCACAGCCGCCAGCGCCTGGGTACCCACAAAGTTGCCGACGATCAGGGTATCCACCGTATTGTACAGCTGCTGGAACATGGTGCCCAGCCAGATGGGAAAAAAGAATAACAGCAGCTGCCGCGGTATGCTGCCTGTAATAATCGCGTTGTTCTGCTCCGGCGTTCTTGCCATAAACATCCTCCACATAACGTAAGCGCACCGCCACAGGCATTGTCCGCCCTGTCACAGTGCGCAGTCCTTTGCGGGGCGCGGTTTCTTCCTCAATTCCCGCCGCGCCCTGCTTTTTCTATTCCTTACCTATTCAATGTATGCTATAATGTGGGTATTGTCAAGCTTTTGTTTTGTTGTTGAAGGTGGTCATGGTTTGAACAGTTCACTTGGTATTTTGTGGCAGGCGTGCCCCGGCGGTGCGCGCATTCTGCGCGTGTTTGGGGACAGCCCCTGCCCCGCGCTGCCAGTGCAGATCGAAGGGTTCCCTGTTGTGGAGATCGGCCCCTACTGCTTTGCGCAGAACCAGCGCAGCCAGTCTGCTGATGCCCGATTTTGGAGCGTTGACGGCCGCGGCCCCGCTGCTTACCCCCACCCCATTGCGGGGGATTTTGTGCAGGGCGTTACCCTGCCCGCCGGGGTGCGGGCGCTGCATAACGCTGCCTTTTATAACTGCCGCAAGCTGGAATGGCTGTGCGCCGGTTCCGCGCTGGAAAGTGTGGGCAGCGATCTGTTCACCAACTGCCGCGCGCTTGACCGCTTTATCTTAGATGCCGCCCCCGATGCCCCCACTGGGCTGAAAAAGCTGGTGGCCGCCGTCAGCGCGGACATCGGCGCGGTGTTTGCCCCCGGCGGGGCGGTACAGGCCAAAGTGTTCTACCCGGAATACTTTGAATTTTTGGACGAAAATACCCCCGCCCATATTTTTAACCACAGCATTGAGGGCGAGGGCTACCGCTACCGCCAATGTTTTGACGGCAGCGTGCTCCGCTTTGCGGAGTATGACGCGGCGTTCCCCCAGGCATGCGTGGGCGAAAGCGAAAAAACACTCTGCCGCATTGCGCTGGATCGGCTGTGTACCCCGTTTGCCCTGCTGCCGGAAGCGCAGGGCATCTACAGTGCCTACCTGGCCGCCCATGCCGCCAGCGCCGCGGCCCCGCTGATTGCCCGGCGCGATACAGAATCTTTGCAGCTGGTGCTGAAACTGGCGGACGAGGAAAGCCGCCGCCAGATTGCACTTGCCTGTTCCCAGTCCGGCTGGAGCGAGGGCGCAGCCCTGACCCTTGGCAGCCAGCGCCCCCGCAGGCAGAAAACCTATGATTTTGACGACCTTTGATGTGCTGTAGATTCCCCATACTTTGGTGGTGATGATCAATGCCCTCCCAACATGTTTTGACCCAGGAAGAATGGGTTGCCACCATGGCCAAACGCGCCATGGACCGCATCCGCAGTGAGCTGTACCTGGACCTGCGCTACATGAACGCGGCCCTGGGTGCGCTGGTGCCCACCCCTGCCGCGGGGCTGCACAACCTTGCCACGGACGGCGCGGCTTTGTGCTATGACCCGGAATGGTTCATTGGGCTGTACCGCAGCAACCGGCGCTATCTGCCCCGCGCGGTGCTGCACAGCGTTCTGCACTGCGTGTTCCGCCACCCCTGGCTGCGCGGAGGCCGGGACGCCAACCTGTGGGGGCTGGCCTGCGATATTGCCGTGGAGCAGACGATTGATGCCTTGCAGGTGCCATCCCTGACCCGTCCGGTGGGCTGGTTGCGGCAAAAAACCTACCAGGCACTGCGCAAAAACGGGACCATGCCCGCCGCCGGGCCCATTTACCGCTGGCTTGCCGCTCAGGAGCCTGACGAACTGCAAAAGCTGCACCGGGAATTTGTGTGCGACAGCCACCGCCTTTGGCCCAAGGACCCCACCAGCCAGCAGGCTCAGGTGCAGGGCCGCCGCTGGGAACAGCTTGGGCGCGAAACCCGCATCAGCATGCAGCAGGCAGGCCAGCAGGCCGGGCAGGCTGCCGGGGCCGAAATGATGCAGGCACAGATCGAAGCAGCCCACAGCCGCCGCCTGTACAAGGACTTTCTGCGCCGCTTTGCCGTGATGCGCGAAGAGCCCCGCCTGGACCCCGACGAGTTTGACCTGGGCTACTACTCTTACGGCCTGCGCACCTACGGCAACCTGCCCTTGATTGAGCCGCTGGAAAGCCGGGAGAGCAAAAAAATCCGGGATTTTGTCATTGTGATCGACACGAGCGAGTCCACCTCCGGCGAGCTGGTCAAGGCATTTTTGAAAGAAACGTTCGGCCTGCTTAAAACCGGCGAGAGCTTTTTTGCCAAATGCAACATCGCCGTGATGCAGTGTGACGATGCGGTGCGTGACCTGACCTTTCTGCACAGCACCGACGAGCTGGACCGCTTTGCCGCCTGCCTGACCCTGACCGGCGGCGGAGGCACAGACTTCCGCCCCGCGTTTGCCAAAATTGAGGAACTGCGCCGGGACGGCACCCTGCGGGATTTGCAGGGCGTGCTTTACTTTACCGATGGCAAAGGCACCTACCCTACCAGGCGCCCGCCTTACGAGACAGCTTTTCTGTTTTTGGAAACCGGCACCCCGCCGCCCGATACCCCGCCCTGGGCCATGCGGCTGGTTTTAAGCCCGGAAGAATTTTTGCCTGACCCGGTGCCCAAAACGCCGGAAATTGACTGGCAGGAGAACGAAGCCGAGGACCTGCCCGAGTTGTGATTCATCTTATTTGTTCCTAAGGCAACACCGCACAATTCTAAGTGCCGATACGGCGAGCGAGGTGCGGCAGCTGCTAGGCCAAAAGCGCAGATAATACTGGATGCTGCAAAGGTGAGCGCCGCCAGTGGCGGAAACAGCGAACCGAAGCAGGGGCAGCGGTCGCAGAGTGCGAGGGGCTTTTGCCCCCGAAGCACGATGCGGGTACCGCAACCCGACATTATCGAGCATTTTGGCAACGCAGATGCCGTGCCGCAGCCGTCGGAGCGGTGCTTAAGTCGTAAGGCGGGAATTGTGCGGTGTTGCCCTAATGTTTTGATGAAGGAGTGTACCCCCCATGGACATCAAACGCGCCAAACAGGAAATTGAACACGCGGTCAAGGCATACCTTGCCGTGGACGATACCGGCACCCCGCTGATTCCGCCCATCCGCCAGCGGCCTATTCTGCTGATGGGCCCGCCGGGCGTTGGCAAAACCCAGATCATGGAGCAGATCGCGCAGGAATGCGGCATTGCGCTGGTGGCATACACCATCACCCACCACACCCGCCAAAGCGCCGTGGGCCTGCCATTTATCCGCCACCGCAATTTTGGCGGCGCGGACCGCAGCGTAACGGAGTACACAATGAGCGAGATCATCGCCAGCGTGTATGACAAGATGGAGCAGACCGGCCTGGAACACGGTATTTTGTTTATTGACGAGATCAACTGTGTATCCGAAACACTGGCTCCCACCATGCTGCAATTTTTGCAGTGCAAAACCTTTGGCAACCAGGCTGTGCCCGCCGGCTGGGTGATTGTTGCCGCCGGCAACCCGCCGGAGTACAACAAGAGCGTGCGGGATTTTGACCTTGTCACACTGGACCGTGTACGCCGCATTGATATTGAGCCGAACCTTGCCGTCTGGCAGGAGTATGCCCGTGCCCACCGCCTGCACCCCGCTGTGCAGGCTTACCTGGAACTGCGCCCCCAGCATTTTTACCGCATCCAGAACGATGTGGACGGACCGCAGTTTGTCACGGCCCGCGGTTGGGAGGATCTTTCCGCCATGCTGACGGCCTGCACCAAGCTGGATTTGCCGGTGGACGAAGCCCTGATCGGCCAGTACCTGCGCCACCCTGAAGTTGCCCGCGATTTTGCTGCCTATTGGGAGCTGTACAAAAAGTACCGCCAGGATTACGGCGTGGAAGATATTTTGCAGGGCCGCCCCTTTGCCGCCGTGCTGGAGCGCGCACAGAAAGCCGCTTTTGATGAGCGCATCAGCCTTGTCAGCCTGCTGCTGGCCGGGCTGAACACCCGCTTTGCCGCTGCCCGCCGGGCGGACGCGGTGACGGACGCCTGCTACCAGGAAATGCGCAGCTTTAAGCGCACCCTGAACAACGCCGACCCCGCCCAGGATGGCTTTGTGCCCGCCGCCGTATTTGCCGCGCAGGTCAATGTCTATGCGGACCACCTGACCGCGCAAAAGGCTGCCGGCACCCTGACCGGGGAAGAGCTGGCTGTTGTCACCACCGCCAGCGCTCTGCTGCATGCCTGGGTCGCTGCCCTTGACCCCGCGCTGGATCGCGATGCTGCCTTTGATGCCGTGCGCGCCAGCTTTAACGCCCAGGTGCGCAAGCGGGAGGATGCCGTCGGCCTGGCCGGGGACGCGCTGGAAAGCGCCTTTGACTTTATGGAAAGCGCCTTTGCCGATGGGCAGGAGATGGTGGTTTTTGTCAATGAGCTGGCCCTTGGGCCGGACTCTGCCGCCTACCTGGCCGACAACGAATGTGAGCGCTTTGAAACCTACAGCAAGCGCCTGCTGCTGCACAGCGGCCAGGATGATATTTTAGCCGAGCTCCAGCGCAATGACATCCGCCAGGGCGAGCACAGCATGGAGTTTTAAGGCAATACCGCATAATTCTAAGTGCCGATACGGCGAGCGAGGTGCGGCAGATGCTAAGCCAAAAGCGCAGATAA